>NZ_JBNHER010000169.1:10946-26818 GCF_050015975.1 Dapis purpurea BLCC-M126
GCCAATTTTACCGCTGGTGGCAACCAGGATATAGGCGATGTTAATGTTAATGCTGAAAATGATGCCACTGCCAATTTTACCGCTGGTGGCAACCAGGATATAGGCGATGTTAATGTTAATGCTGGAAATGATGCCACTACCAATTTCATCGCTGGCGGAGACCAGGATGTAGGCGATGTTAATGTTAATGCTGGAAATGATGCCACTACCAATTTCATCGCTGGCGGAGACCAGGATGTAGGCGATGTTAATGTCAATGCCGGAAATGATGCTACCACCAATTTTACCGCTGGGGAAAGCCAAAATACTGACAGTATAAACATCAATGCAGGCAATGAATCTATAACTATTCAAAACCCACAAACGAATCTAAATACAGATAGTATGTCAGTAATTTCTAACAATAATAATTCAATTATTAACCCTCTTGTCACTCAAAATAATCCCCAGAATAATAATACAAACACCCTGAATAATTCCACAAATAATACCACTACAGATCCCCTAGAAAGCAACACTTTCTCAACAACCACAACCTCCGATATAATTTCAACCGCTACCCCGAGCAATAATAACCAAACAACTAATACAGACACTGCTAAAGAAAAAACAGAATCATCTATCAACAATACCACCGATACTCAAGAAATATTAAATATAATTGATACTGTTAATACCAATCCTCTCACAGTTGCTACAGGTTCAAACCAAATAGTAACAATGTTAGAACAAAACCGCATCAAAGAATATTCAGATTATTTTGGAGAAGACTTATCAGAAAATTTAGTCAATACAAAAAACGTCCGAGATATTTTGACAGACATAGCTGCTCAAACAGGAAAAGAATCAGCCGTTGTTTATATTAATGCTTATCAAGATCAAATACAAATCATATTATTTACTAAAAACGGTCAGCCAATTCTCAAAACCATTCCCTCCGTTAATCGTCAAAAATTGCAACTAGCTGCTATCAGATTAATGTCAGAAATTATCGACCTCACAAATCTTCAATCAACAAGTTATTTGGCAGAATCTCAACAATTATATAAGTGGTTAATTGCCCCAATTTCAGCCGAATTATCAGCAGCTAATATTGATACTATTTTATTCAGTATGGATAGTGGTTTTCGTCTGTTACCTCTGGCAGCTTTACATGATGGAGAACAATTCTTGATTGAGAAATATAGTATTAGTTTAATTCCTAGTGTGAGTTTAATGGATAGTCGTTATAATTCTGTGAAAAATACAACTTTATTAGCTATGGGAGCTAGTCAATTCACTGATAAACCTTCTTTGCCTGCTGTACCCATAGAATTGCAAACTATTTCTCAGAAATTATGGCGGGGAAATATTTTCTTAAATGAAGAATTTACCAAAAATAATTTGATTAATGAACTAGATAATCGTTTATATCCTATTATCCATTTGGCAACTCATGCAGAATTTCGAGCAGGAGATGCAAATGATTCTTATATTCAGTTATGGGATGATAAATTAGGTTTAGATGAAGTCCGAAAATTGAGATGGAATAGTAAGAAAGCAGAATTGTTAGTATTATCTGCTTGTCGTACTGCTGTAGGAGATCATAATGCCGAATTAGGTTTTGCCGGGTTAGCGATCGCTACAGGAGTTAAATCTGCTTTAGGTAGTTTTTGGTTAGTGAGTGATGAGGGTACTTTAGCATTGATGACGGAGTTTTACTCTTATTTAGATGATGTTAAAATTAAAGCAGAGGCATTAAGAAAAGCACAATTAGCGATGTTGAGAGGGGAAGTTGTGATAGCAGATGGCACCTTAAGGGGTTCAGGTAGTCGTGGGGATGTGAGTTTGCCACCACAATTGGAGAATATTCAAAATAAGAATTTTGCTCATCCTTATTATTGGGCAGGGTTTACTATGGTTGGTAGTCCTTGGTAATTAAATTTTGTGAGTTTTGTATACCTCATGGGAATTATGAGCTAATTTTATAAAATTGTCTTCAAGTTATTTGAGACAATAATATAGAAATAATCATGGTTTCAGAGGAGGACAATGACTCAATGCATCATAAATTTTTTCCTCCACAGGAGACTCTTCTATAGAAGTTGCATCCACAGCAGGATTTCGATACTGTTGTATTCATCATTGGGGTTATAACTATATTTACTGTCACTATTTACTGTAAGTAATGATCCCGACGGCAGTGTAATTTCTTCACCTATATCACTGCTGTTACTATTAACTTCTGTTACAACTAAAATGTCATTGCTGTCTGGCTCTCTCTCTTCTCCATTGGTATTATTGTTAAGTACATTTTCATTCTCAAGTACAACATTAGTAGTAGTTGTGATACCATCCGATGCAACAATAGCAGTGCCAGCGATACTCATGGAAAATTTTTTGGTCAATTGTGAAATAATCATGCTTTGATTTCCTCTGAAAAATATGTTGAAATTGGTTTTTAGAGTTGAATTTATTCTCGACTCAACCATATTTTTATTATCAGTGCATTTATGGATGAACCGGGAATTTGTGAATTAGTTGTCACAAAAAATTCTGTTGCGGTTGTATACCTGCAAAAAAGTACACAATGACTTGTGGAAAACTACATTTTGTGTTTTTTTTAAGCTCAAACGTGCAATTACAGTGCATTTTAAGATGGTAAAGTACACTTATTAATCTCTTTTTTCCCTTTTACCTACAATCTGAAGACTCCTGTCAGTGGCTTTTTAGCCCTTGCATAAGCGGATTTCCAGTTATACAGTTATCACATTTGCTACTTCCCATCAATTCAAACTTGACAGACTAATAGTCTTAAATAATTTCGGGGTTGGTGAATCAAGCTATAAAACTTCAACTTGGCCAAATATAAAATGCTTTTCTGTTAAGAGTCAGGGAATAAGTATTAATACACAATTAATGCACAATCATAGCCAAAATAAGCAACGCCATAATTTCCTTTCCTACTTCAGTAGCAGGAAAGTTGTATAAAATATACAGGAATAGAAGAAACTTTACTCATAGGAGACTAATAATGGCACAATTGGTTAGATTTCAGTTAGATGATGATGAAGAGTCCTTTGTATATATGGAAGTGGACAAAAAACTACTACCAATAGGTAGCTATGAAGATGAAGATGATGGGGAAATTGGAATTGGAGATGAAGTGGCTCAACAAGCCAAACAAACACTAGGAAAAGCCTTGTCTAGTATTAAGCCTGTGGCAAACGCAATTATAAAAAAGGTCCAGGACTTAAACAAACCAGCCGATGCTGTAGAGGTTAAATTTGGGGTAAAAATGAGTGGCGAACTGGGTGCTATTATCGCATCAGGTAGCGCAGAAGTCAACTATGAAATTACTCTGAAATGGAACAATACTGGGAGTAAGCCTAACTAGAGAGACTTCAAGGTGGATAACATTATATGAGTTTAGCACCAGAATTAGTTGTTGTTAGGGTTTTTAAATTTAAACAACGAGGCATTGTTGGGTCGGGGTTTTTAGTTTCCTCTCAGTATATCTTAACTTGTGCCCATGTAGTTGCATTATCCGTAAGTTCTTCTGAAGAAACTGCCAAGCAAGTTAAGAAGAAAGAAAAAAAGCCTACTCAAATCATTGAAATTGATTTTCCAGTTCTAGAAATGGGCAGAAAACTGGAGACGCAAGTGGTTTTTTGGCAACCTGTGAAAGATAATGAAAGTGTGCAAGATATTGCGGTACTAAAACTAATAAATCCCGATTTACTTCATAAATTGGCCAAACCTATGAAGTTAATTAGCATAGGAAATGAAAACCTTCGGGGAAAAAGCTTCAGAGCATTAGGTTTCCCAAAAAACGGAAGTAGTGGGGAATGGGCTACTGGAGAAGTTATAGGCCAGGTAGGTAAAGGTCGTATGCAGCTAGAGGGAACTAAAGGAACAGGAATTGGTTTGCAAGAAGGGTTTAGTGGAACTGCTATCTGGGATGAAACACTTCAAGGAGTTGTCGGTATGGCAGTTACAGCAGACAAGGAACGTCCTGAAGCTAAGGTGGCCTTTATGATACCAACAGACTTGCTGTTACAAGTAGGGGACTTGGCCAATGTTTGTCAGGTTGATGGGAGAGTACAACAGGCGATCGCTATCCTCCAGAATTATTTTCGAGATTATAGCAAAGAGATACGCTATGCTTACTACCAATCTTTGCCAGAAAATTCTATTCCTCTGAATTCTGGGAAGTCTTTATATGAGTTTCCTGACTCTATGAGCGAGATGATTCAGAATTTGGAAAACTATCATATACTGAACAAGTTCATCGGTTATTTATATTTACATCTCTCAGCTCTCAAAAATCAAAAGCCTTTTGTTGAGTTTCGTAAAAAGTTAGCACATTGGCTGAAAAGTTATGTAAAAGATACTAAGGCTTTTTTGGAAGAAGTGCAAGAAGAGCAAGCTATTAAGAATCAACAACTATCTCAAACAGAAGAACAAGAATCTTATCCCTACATATTGGTAAAAGTTCTGGAAAAAAGTAGTTCATTTTCTGTGAATGCGTGGTTAATTGAAGATGCCGGAACTTACAATTTTGAGACACCTACAGGGTTACATTGTCTGACTGATGCAGAAGGCGAACCTATAGATAAAAAACTACAAAAATTATCAGAATTGATGGATGATTGGCTAAACAATAAGATATATAATATCTTAATTAAAGATAATATTGTTAAGTTAATTCACTGTTTTTTACCAACTAAATTACTAGCGTTTGCTTCTATAGACAAGCTAATACTTGAAATGTCTAGTGTAGAAGCTACTTGGGGAGGGGAATATCAAGTTACTGTAGGTTTCTCGGAACGTTTATATGCAAAGGATGAGAAGACTAATCGCTGGAGAGGTAAGGGAAAAATTTTTCGGGAAAAACTAGAAGAAACATCTAACAAAGTTCTTAAATCAATTGAGAATAATAATTCGGTAAAAAGGTTATATAAAGAGCTAAAAGAATCTGATGGTGCTTGCTTGAAGATGGCAATGCGAGAGTCTAAACCGGAGCAAACAATGAACTTATTATTAGAGGCGGGTATTCCTTTGGCTCTGTGGTTGAGGGAAAAAGTAGAGGATGTGGGCTGTTTAGATAATATTTGTCAGTATAGTCTAAATATGCTGAGGGAGCATATCAAAACGCAACGTTTAGATGCTTGGGAGCAAGAGATTGACACCCACGTTGGCAATCACTTATCATTACTTTGGGATGACCCTAATCTTGTACCACCTGTTCAACAACTGAGGATGCCGGAATAATGAGTGACTGGGAAATTTTCAAACAAAACACAGAACCTCACGATAGCATCGAAAATTTGCCACCGCCTCCCAGTTGGCGACCCTTTGGTCAAGAAAATAAACCTGGTGAAAGTCGCCTGAAACGACGGGGTGAAACTTTTCAGGTACGTCCTGATGAAGTAAAAATGATTAACGCTGCACTATACTTGAGGCGACCTCTACTAATCACAGGAAAACCAGGCACGGGTAAATCTTCCCTTGCTTATGCTGTAGCTCGACAACTAAAACTGGGAGAAGTGCTTTACTGGCCAATTACCACCCGCACTACCTTAAAAGAGGGACTATACAGTTATGATGCCATTGGTCGGTTGCAGGAGGCTAAACAACAGGAAAACCCAAATAATCAAACTCTTTCCCCAGAACAACGTCGAGAACAAATACAACAGATTGAAAAATATATAACTCTGGGGTCTTTAGGAACTGCTTTGCTACCCTCAAAATATCCTCGCGTTCTCCTGATAGATGAGATTGATAAAAGCGACATTGACCTACCCAACAACCTACTGACTATTCTAGAAGAAGGGTCATTTGAAATCCCAGAATTGGTGAGAATTAAGAAAGAGATAGACACGGTGACAGTGCGTACTGCTTACACTGACACAACTGAGGAAAAAACAGGCTCTCAGATGGAGGCGGAGGTTCAAAATGGGCGGATAACTTGCACCTCTTTCCCTTTTGTGGTAATGACAAGTAATGGAGAGAGGGATTTTCCCGCACCTTTTTTACGGCGGTGTTTGCGCTTAACAATGAAATCTCCGACAAAAGAGGAGTTGACCAGAATTGTTACTGCTCATTTTAATCAAGCTACTGCTGAACAAGAAAAAATTCAAACACTCATTGAAGATTTTATCAATCTCCGAGAAGAAGGAACCTTGGCAACTGACCAGTTACTGAATGCAATTTTTATGGTAAAAGAGGGTCGCATTCCTGCGACAGAAGGTAAAAAATTCTCTGAAGATAAATTAGTGCAGCAACTTTTCCAAGATTTAGGAAGAGTTGAGGATGAGGATTAAGCCATGAGTAATTCTAGTTTTCATCATGCCATTGAACGTTTGATAGATCGACTTGATGAAACCGGAATGTTAAAACGTTTGGAACTCAGCGATGAAGATATTGCTGATAGTATTTGGTTAGCTCTACAAATGGGTACGGTAGAGACTCAATCACAACAGGAAAAAAAAACATCGCCCGAACAACCTCTGACTATTGAAATTGAGGAAAGTGAACCTATTGAACCTGTCACAAATAGAGAACCCACAGTTGAAGTCATTACAGAAGAGTCAATTAGCAAAACCCCTGAACAAACTCCAGTCAAAGGTTTACCTTTTCAAACTCCTGGTGCTCCAGCTCTCCTTAATGTACTAGAATTAGGCCGTGCGCTGCGCCCTTTGATGCGGAAAGTTCACTCTCTCACACGAGAAGTCCTAGACGATGAGGCAACGGTAAATCAAATTGCCGAGCGGGATATATGGTTGCCCGTTACCAAACCAGAACCAGAACGGTGGCTCGATCTAGAACTGGTAGTAGAAGAGTCTAGTTCAGCTTTTATTTGGAGAGAGACAGTTAATGAACTACAACAAGTCTTTGAAACTCAAGGAGCATTTAGAAATGTACGAGTCTGGAGTTTGCTCAGTTCAAATGGGAAATTAAAATTAGTCCGGCGACACCAGAGTGGAAAACCCAGGCAACGTCAACATAGTCATCGAGAATTAATTCATCCAAACCAACGGGGGGTAGTTATTTTCGTAAGTGACTGTACCTCTAAGGTTTGGCAAAATACGACTATTCACCACTGGTTAAAAGCTTGGTCAGAAAAAAGCCCTACTACGGTACTACAACTGTTCCCCGAATATCTTTGGGATAGTACCCAACTGGGAGCAGGGCGAAAATTATTCGGTACTGCCATTACACCAGGAGTTGTTAACCCCCGTCTGGTGTTGGAAAATCTACCCTCGTGGATACCTATAGACTGGAAAAATGCTTTGGTTTTACCAGTTATTTTGCCAGAACCCGAACTGTTGAAAAGTTGGTGTCGGGTGATGTCGGGAACAAGTAACGCACGAGTACCTATATTTTTATTTGATTTAGTATTTGTTCAAAAACAATATCATGCTCAACCAGAGCAACCCGAATCTAAAAAAGAACTTTCAGCCGAAATTAGGGTGAGGCAATTTCTGGCAACAACTTCTATTACTGCTCAACAACTGGCAGGAATGATGGCAGCAGCTCCCGTAAATTTATCTGTAGTTAACCTAATTCGTAAAACCCTCTTACCAGAAGCTACCCCGGTTCATGTGGCAGAAGTTTATATGGGAGGTTTGCTTGCTGCAACTGACTCTCAGGGTAAAGAACAAATCTATGAATTTCTTCCTGGTGTCCGCCAAGAGTTGAATCAGGCAATGGGACGTAATGAAACTACAGCCGTCCTCGATGCTATTTCTGGTTACATAGCTGAAAAAATTGACAGACCTATTCGTAGTTTTCGGGCGTTGTTGGCGTTGTTGCCTCAATATGAAGAGGAAGACCGGGAGAAAATTTTACCTTTTGCTCAAGTTGCCGTTGAGGTATTGGCAAATCTAGGGGGAGAATATGCCAAATTTGCTCGTGAAGTTGCTCGGAATATTACACCTGTTCCAGTTCCCCCCATTGTTGAGCCTGGAGAAGTCAAGTCAGAACCTCAAATTTTAATTAATACCTTTGATGTCGCCTTCATTGATATTGAGGAAACTGTAATGTTTGAGTTTGATGTGGCAACGTTAGAAAAAGATGAAAATGAATGGGTAATAAAAAAACAACGGCAACAAGCTACAGGTATTGTTGAAGATTTAGGTGATGGAATCAAACTTGAACTGGTGGAAATTCCCGCAGGAAAGTTTCTCATGGGTTCCCCAGAAGATGAATTGGAACGCTCTAGTGATGAAAGTCCTCAACATGAAGTGAATATTTCAGCTTTTCTCATGGGGCGTTATCCCATTACTCAAGGTCAGTGGAAAGCCATTGTTAATAATGTGCCGAAAATTCAACGTTACCTTAACTCTAACCCTTCATATTTTAAAGGAGATAATAGACCTGTAGAAAGAGTGTATTGGTACGATGCAGTAGAATTTTGTACCAGACTCTCCAGATATACGGGCAGAAACTATCGGCTCCCCAGCGAAGCTGAATGGGAATATGCTTGTCGTGCAGGAACGACTACACCCTTCCATTTTGGGGAAACCATTACTACAGATTTAGCAAACTATGACGGCAATAACACCTATCGACAAGGGAGAAAAGGTAAGTATAGAGGAAAAACAACTCCTGTAGGTAGTTTTGCAGTGGCGAATGTTTTTGGTTTATATGATATGCACGGTAATGTTTGTGAATGGTGCGAAGATGATTGGTACAGTGATTATGAGAATGCCCCTAATGATGGTAGTCCATGGCGGGATCATCAAAATACTATAGAAACTATAAAAGTCATTCGTGGCGGCTGGTGGGGCTACGATCCGGGGGGGTGTCGCTCTGCAAGCCGTAACCTCTATTTTACGGATGACGCGGATGACTTGGAGAACTTTATTGGTTTTCGTGTATTACTTATAACTGATAACTTAAAATGGTAAGGATAACTATTCGTAAAAAGAAGCAACAGGCTGAATATTATATTGAAGACCTGGGTAATAATGTTGAGTTGGCTATGGTGAAGATTCCAGGGGGTAACTTCCTTATGGGTTCCCCAGAAATTGATAATTACCTCTGGTTAAAACCGTTATTGATTGAAGATTGGGAAATATCATTTCTTTTTTTCCGCTATCCATAGGACAGGCTTTAAACCACAATTATTTAATTAACAATTAATAATTAATAATTCGGTAATAGTGCTTTAGGATCTAGCACACCCTAGTCGATAGTAGCGACTATGATGCCAACTATAGTTTTGATTGGTACTTTCTTGAGTTTTGGAAGATGCTTTGTTAGTTTCGTCGCTAAAGAGAGGAGTTGATTTTTTCAGTAAGTCTCTTTGTACTGCAATCAAAGCACGATTTACTGCCACAGCAATTGTTTGTTTATAATCTTTTTCAGCTTTTTTTATTTGAAATTGCCAACCTTCCTGACTACAAGCATATAATGGTGGGAGACGATTCAAGGCATAAGTTTCTATATCAGCTCGCTTAATATATTTTGCCAACTTTTGAGGGAGCAATCTCATTTTGCGATTTACTTCCTTTGCAACCATCTCTTCCATAATATTGATATATTTATTTTGGGAGTTAGTCTGAATCATGTGAGTTTTCCTTATTTCTATTCAAAATATTTCTTGAACCTACATATCAACAAGTAGATGTTAATATTGGTATGTTGAGTCTTTTTTGTTGTATCCTCAACATATTCTTATTATCAGTGTATTTATGGATGAGTAGGGAGAATGTGCATAAGTCGTCACAAAAAATTCTCCTGCTGTTCTGAACGTGCAAAAAAATACACAATAACTCGTCAGGAATTACATTTAGTGTTTTTTTTAAAGATTAAACTTGCAATTAAATGCCTTTTCCACCACCTTACAACTGGGTTGGTTAGGATATATGTAATGAAACAAGAACATTAGGCAAATTACTTTAATTAACTTGTTTGCTGGAAACAGCTAATAACAGACGATCAGGTTGCTTTAAACAGTCTACTTATAATTCGCAAGGACATAATTATGGTTATTGATAAAAAAACAGAATCTCACAATACACTCAAAACATTATTAGCTGTCCAGGAACTTAGACAAAAAGAGCATTTGTTGGGACTTATTTTGGATCAGGTTCATCAGTCTTTAAATTTGGATGAAATATTAGAGACTACAGTAGAGTCGGTACGGCTGTTTTTGGAATGTGACCGTGTGGTGATTTATCGTTTCTTAGAAGATGGAAGAGGTATCATAGAAAAAGAATCTGTTGCAGCAGGTTGCACTCCAATGTTAGGTCAAATTATTGACGATCCATGTTTTCTAAAGACAAATATTATAGAACGCTACAAACAAGGTTGTACTAATCTAATAGATGATGTTGAAACTCCAGATGTTAACAAATGCAATACCGAGCTACTTAGAAAGTTTCAAGTGAAAGCAAGTATAGTACTGCCAATCTTAATTAATCAAGAAGCGGAAAAACAAGATACAGACAAAACTACATGGGGGTTAATAATAGCTCATCAGTGTACTCACAAACGACAGTGGCCGATATCAGATACTGATTTATTAGAGCGTTTGGCAACTCAGACAGCGATCGCTATTCAAAAAGCTGAACTTTTTCATCGTTTAGAAAAACGAAATCAAGAATTAGAAAAAATAGCTTATATTGATCGTTTGACAGGAGTATCTAACCGTCGCCACTTTGAAGAAAAATTCCACGAAGAATGGAAAAGGTTAACACGAGATAATACTTCGATGTCAGTAATTATGGTAGATGTGGATTATTTTAAGCACTACAATGATACTTATGGTCATCAGCAGGGAGACAAATGTTTGGCACGAGTGGCTCAAGCTATAAGTGCTGTAGTGAAACGACCAGGAGATTTTGTAGCTCGATATGGTGGAGAAGAGTTTGTGGTTGTGTTGCCAAATACTCCCATAGAAGGAGCGTTGAAGGTTGCAGAAAATATCAGAAGAGAAATCGAAGCTTTAGAAATTCCTCATACAGCTTCGGCAGTGAGTAACTGGGTGACAAGTAGTTTAGGAGTAGCAACTAGTAACTGGTCTAATCAATCTAATCCTGAGATGTTGCTACAAGCAGCAGACATGGCTCTTTACAATGCTAAAAAAGCTGGTAGAAATCGAGTTGAAACATCTAAATCAGCAGATGTTGTGGGAGTTGATTTAGAAGTAAAATATCCAGCTACCTTATCAACAGCTAAAGTATTTGAATGTGCAAAATATTCTCAAAATTTAGTTGCTAAACTATCTTACCTACAATGGTTAAATATAGATAAATTTATTGGTTCTACTAGCTGGAAAATAGCTTCTATGAAAATAGAATTTTTGCAGAAAAAAATAGTTAATTTTAATCAAAATAGATTGCATAATTTAACTAATTACTTCGCCAATAAATACGGCAAATTTGTCATTAAAAATTTCAATTTTACTGGAATATTAACGCATCATAATCCAGCTCTATTTCCTCCCAGGATGGGAGCTAGAGGGGTGTGTTTATATCAAGGGTTTGATATGTTTAAAAAGCAATTAGAATATAAATTTCAATGGTACGGTTCTGGGGTTATTTTTGTTAATAAGTTTTATCCATCACCAAAGAATTGCTAGCTTGCTTGGCAAGTCCTAATTCTCCTCTAGTAGTCATATTCAGGATATGAGTTAATAGGTACGGATTTATGGAGTAATAAAATATTTGTTTTAAGGAATCAAAAATTATCGTCCTATAATAAAAATATAAGATAATTTTGTGAAAATTTAGCTTTGAATAATCGTTAAATATATAAAAATTAAGAGAGAAAAAATAGACTTAAATGTTTTGCTGCTGCTGTTTACTGAAGACTCTATAAAATCAATCTAAATATTTTTTTCATGGTTAAAATATCTCAATGTATTAATGTGTGTAACATTCTTTTTTCAAAATAGTATGATTTACTGTTTGAAAACATCGTAATGTCATTAAATCAGGACTTACGCATGAGGTACGAAAAACTAAGATTTGAGATTGCTATCCGTTCCGGACTGCTCCGCAAACCCTGTCGGTCGTAATGACAAAAATACGTTGTACTGCCTAAGTCCTATAAATTATAGAATAGATTGACAAATTAATATTAATTATGATATAAACTCCACTTAGTAAAATTTGAGATTATTTATCAATGACATCCCTAACTTCAGAGCAATATAAACAGAAAATGCAGCGCCGTAAAGAAGTGCAAGAAGAACGAGTATCTCAAGCTGCTCAGGAAAAAGGCTTAATTATTGTGAATACTGGCAATGGTAAGGGCAAAACTACAGCAGCTTTGGGTATGGTAATGCGTTCTTTGGGTCATGGCTACCGAGTGGCAATTATCCAATTTATTAAAGGTGCTTGGGAACCAGCAGAAAAAGCAATTTTTAGCAAGTGGGGCGAACAAATATCTTTTCATGCTTTGGGTGAAGGGTTTACTTGGGAAACTCAAGACCGCGATCGCGACATTCAGAAAGTTTATGAAGCTTGGAATTTGGCTTTAACTTTTATCCGCAACCCAGATTTTAAGTTAGTCTTGCTTGATGAAGTTAATGTTACTCTAAAATTGGGTTATTTAAAGTTAGAAGATTTATTAACTGGCTTAGAGGAAAAACGAGTAGATTCTCATATTATTCTTACAGGTAGAGGTGCCCCTTCTGATTTAATTGAAAGGGCTGATTTAGTGACAGAAATGAAGATGATTAAGCATCCTTTTAGAGAGCAAGGTGTAAAGGCACAACCTGGTATTGAGTATTAGTATAGAAAGAAGGAAGAATGTTTGATATTTTTGGGTTTAAGTCTCTTCTTCCTCAATCAAAAAAGCAGAAAAATTCTAGATGTTATTGCTCAATTAAATAAAGAAGTTTATAGAACAAAGAAAAGGAAGTAGTGATAATTAATATTTCCTATTTGTAGCAAACATTTATCAAACTGGTATAATACCAATTGCCAAAAATAATCCTATACTTCAGTCAGACTTCAACGATTAAGCAATCAGTAGGATTCAATAATATTTTTGACAATTATTCAGATATTATTACTATTTTTCTCGCTCCCCTACCCCCTTACTATTCCACCAAATCAAATATAGGAAAATTTTTGATATTTGGTCTAATACCTAATATCATATCCGGTTGAGTGATTATTATATAGTTAAGGGAGTTGGGGAGAAGAGGGATATTTGATATTTGTCGTGAGACGATGGCTTTTTTCATAATTAATTAAACAAACTCCTATCTTAATATTATATAACTGGATTCTATACAATACCTTTTTTAGAGATATGTTGCCAACTGTTTGATATTTGGTACAACATTCCATTACCAAATTAAATGTTGATAGTTAGTTTGACAAGTTTTTAATATTCGGAAATCATTATCACTAACTTGATTTATTCGGTGATATTTTGTCAGGTCTACTGTGTAATCAGAAGCACTATTATCATAACTATCTATAACCTTTACCTGTAAACTATCTTTTTGATGAATACCATAAAAGCAGTAAAAGGATGAATAGGGTAGATAAAAAGCACCTATGACCTTACCATTTTTCAAATTGAACACAAAATACTCATTCTGAATTTGATCTGGCTGCCTAGACTGACCAAAAAGGTAAATTCCATTGGTCGGTAATACATTATTGTAGTCTATTTCTGAAGAAAACTTTGGCCTCTCTTCCTTAAGCTTAACAGAAATAGATTTATAATGTATTACTGGCCTATTAACTACACCATAAGTCAATATAGAGTAGGTTGCGATCGCCACTAACCTAAAAATCACGAATATTGCTGAATTATTATCTACACCATTATCATACCCATATAAAAGCATAAAGGTCTATTTTTTAACAATTTTTGTTCCTTTCTCAACCGAAACAAAAGTTATTTTCTCAAATAAAATTCCTTGTAGAGATAATCATTAAAAATAACTATCTCCACAAGGAATGATGTCAATTTGAGATTAACAACAGAGGAATCTATGCGAGGAAGATACTCATACCTAGCTAGCTACATACTCTCGTACCTTGGCCTGACGACGACGCAAATGGGCCAAAGCCTGATGTTCTAGTTGGCGAACTCGCTCACGACTGAGCTGGAGTCTCTCTCCCACTTTAGCCAATGACATCTCTTTACCATCCTCAAGACCAAAACGCAATATCAATACACGACGTTGTTGTTCAGTCAATTCCCCCAGTAGGGTATTTAAATCTTGACGCAACAACTCACCAGTGATATAGTCATCTGGAGAAGATGTTTCATCTTCTAAAAGTTCTTGCAACTCAGTGTCTTGATTATCTCCAACCCGTAAATCTAAAGAAATAGGATGACGGGCCATCAAGAGATATTCTCTAATTTGAGAAGGCTCTAGCTCCAAAGCTTGGGCAATCTCAGAAGGGGTAGGGCTACGACCCAAATTCTGAATTAGTTCTCTCTGAACTCTTTTAATTTTGTTGAGCTTTTCAGTAATGTGAATAGGTAAGCGAATAGTACGAGCTTGTTGTGCGATCGCTCTAGTGATTGCCTGACGAATCCACCAGTAAGCATAAGTAGAAAATTTGTAGCCCCGTGTAGGGTCAAATTTTTCTACTCCTCGTTCTAAACCAAGAGTACCTTCTTGAATTAGATCCAAGAATTCCATATTTCGCTTTTGGTATTTTTTAGCGATCGCTACTACTAAGCGCAGATTAGCTTCAATCATTTTTTGCTTGGCACGTTGACCTTGCTTCATTGCTTGCTGAAGTGTTTCTAAACTTAGTCTTACATATTCTGCCCATTCAGGCCCAGTTGCTGCTCTATTTATTTTTTCCTCTAGTTTTTCTTTTGACTCTAGCAGTTGCATCATTTGCTGTACCTGCTTACCATAAACAATCTCTTCCTCACGAGTTAGGAGCGGTACACGACCAATCTCATGTAAATAAGTACGAACTGTATCCATTGAGGAGTAAGAGCTACCGCTAAATTTAGTTTGAGTTGTCTTTTGAGTTTTATTTTCTTGATTTAGTTTTGACATTTTTGTAATAAACTCCTTTAATAAATATTGCAGTAGTTATAATTTGCTCCTGATAGTGGGAGTCTATATATAGACAACTACATGAGGATAGGCTTGCCCATCCCCCAAAAATTCTATAAAGTGGGAAAAACTTTATAATTGGACTTTAGCTATCTTGATTTTTGCATGGAACTATAAGACAAATCCAATATCTACATAATTTATATTAATAAAAATTATATTTTAGTTTCCATGTCAACTAAACTGACTATGAGTTTGCTTTTCTTGTTTGTAATACAAGCTTAGACTAAATTCCTTGATAAAATGTTCATTCTATAGATATAAAATCTTAATTTTTCCTTAAGAGTATTAGCAACTGAGATTAGCTCCAATAGCAACTGAGATTAACTCCAACTTATCCTTCTCAATTTCCGCAAACCTTTGGTAAAATTATTATTTATTTAGTTAACTATCTACTCCATTCCATAATGGCTTAACATATAATCAAGAAGCAACTATAACAACAGAGAGATAACCGAACTCTTCCTATAAGTTTGAGTTTGACAAAGAAAGCTGAAAATTTACTTGTGTTTTCATAAAATCTCCAGAAAAACACTACCCAAAAATTATGGATTTTTTGAGAACCATTGGACACATGTTACATTGTAACATAAAAATAAATTTTTTGATCGATCAAATCAATTTAAATTTTTTCTGCCCTTTATCAAAATAATTGGGTCTAAAACCCCCCCTTGATTGGCGCAATTTTTTTGGAGGGTTGCTCAAAATCCCCATTACAAAGGCACCTTCTGTACGTCGCCAATCCGATAGTTCCCCTATATGACTTCTGACCTAGGCGTAATATCAAATCCGGTAGTATCGGTGTAATTAGATAGTTAATCTAGGAGTCAGG
>NZ_JBNHER010000170.1:0-1069 GCF_050015975.1 Dapis purpurea BLCC-M126
CTACAATAGCTTAGGAGAAAAACAAAAAGCACTCGATTACTACAATCAAGCTTTACCTATAGCTCGGCAAGTAGGCGATCGCCATGGAGAAGCTTACATTCTCAATAAATTGCGCAATATTCTCGATGGGGGAGAAGTTCTTGCTCCAACTCAGCAGAGTAATGAAGCAGAAAGATTATTTATGTATGGAACTGAACTATATAAGCAAGGTACAGCAGAATCTCTGAAGGAAGCACTCAATTACTTAAATCAAGCTTTACCTTTATTTCAGCAAGTGGGCGATCCCATTGGCAAAGCAAGTACTCTGATAAGTATTGGCAAAGTCTACAGTGAGTTAGGAGAAAAACAAAAAGCACTTGATTACTTAAATCAAGGTTTATCTCTATTTCAGCAAGTAGGCGACCCCCGCATGGAAGCAATCACTCTCACAGGTATTGCCTATGTCTACGATAACTTAGGAGAAAAACAAAAAACAGTCAATTACTATCAGCAAGCTTTACCTATATATCAGCAATTAGGCGATCATCGTATGGAATCAGAAACTCTCAGAAGTATTGGCAATGTCTACTATAGCTTAGGAGAAAAACAAAAAACAGTCAATTACTATCAGCAAGCTTTACCTTTATTTCAGAAAATGGGCGATCAGGGTGGGGAAGCAAGCACTCTCAATAATCTTGGTGCTGTCTACAGTGACTTAGGAGAAACACAAAAAGCTCTCAATTACTTAAATAAAGCTTTACCTTTATTTCAGAAAATGGGCGATCGGAGTATGGAAGCAAATACTCTCAATGTTATTGGCGATGTCTACAATAGCTTAGGAGAAACACAAAAAGCTCTCAATTCCCTAAATCAAGCTTTATCTATACTTCAGGAAGTAGGCGATCGCCGTCGGGAAGCAACTACTCTCAATAATCTTGGCCTTGTCTACGATAACTTAGGAGAAAAACAAAAAGCTCTCAATCTCTACAATCAAGCTTTACCTCTACTTCGGCAAATAGGCGATCGCCGTCGGGAAGCAGGCACTCTCAATAATTTTGGCCTTATCTACGATAGCTTAGGAGAAAAACAA
>NZ_JBNHER010000170.1:1169-11809 GCF_050015975.1 Dapis purpurea BLCC-M126
CTTGCACTCAATTTCTACAATCAAGCTTTACCTCTATTTCAGAAAATGGGCGATCATGGTGGGGAAGCAACCATTCTCAATAATATGGCTACTGTCTATGATAACTTAGGAGAAAAACAACTTGCACTCAATTTCTACAATCAAGCTTTACCTCTATTTCAGAAAATGGGCGATCGTCGTATGGAAGCAATCACTCTCAATAACATTGGCCTTGTCTACGATAACTTAGGAGAAAAACAACTTGCACTCAATTTCTACAATCAAGCTTTACCTATATCTCAGCAAGTAGGAGATCGCCGTGCGGAAGCAGGAATTCTCAATAATATTGCTGCTGTCTACGATAGCTTAGGAGAAAAACAAGCAGCTCTCAATTACTACCAGCAAGCTTTACCTCTAAGACTGCAAGTAGGGGATAGAGGTGGAGAAGCAACCACTCTTTTTAACATCGCTTGGCTCAAACAAGACCAAGGCAAACTCACCGAAAGCCTAAAATTCATAGAAAAATCCCTAGAAATAATCGAAGACCTCCGCACCAAAATAGTTGCAACTGACCTGCGCACATCATACTTTGCCACAGTTCAAGTTTACTATCAATTCTACATCGACCTCCTAATGCAACTGCACAAACAAAACCCCAACCAAGGTTATGACAGTAAAGCATTAACCGCCAGTGAACGCAGTCGTGCCAGAAGTCTACTAGACATCCTAGCAGAATCAGGAGCCGACATCAAAACCGGAGTCAACCCTCAACTCCTCGCTCAAGAAAAACAACTACTGCAAAAACTCAATACATTAGACCAAGCACGACAACTCAACACCCCTGGATACAACCCCGACGAACTCAAACAACAAATAGAAACCCTCAGCAACCAACTCCAACAACTAGAAGTCAAAATCAAACAAAACAGCCCTCGTTACGCCAATCTCAAATATCCAGAACCCCTCACCGCTTCGGAAATTCAACAACAAGTCATCGACCAAGACACCATACTTTTACAATATTCTTTGGGAGAAACAGGCAGCTATTTATGGTTAGTAACTCCCACAGAAATTAGCAGTTATGAACTACCGAAAAAATCAGAAATAGAAGAATTAGCTAAACAATTTAGAGAAGAAATTATCTCCCTTTCTCCAGTGCCAGAAACGGGAAATCAATTAAGTGAAATATTATTGTCGCCTGCAGCCAATAAATTAGAAAATAAACGATTAATTATTGTCGGGGATGGCATTTTACAGACCATTCCTTTTGCAGCTTTACCTTTGACCTCTGGCAATGAGGGGGGTAATAATTATCAACCATTAATTGTCAACCATGAAATAGTCACCTTACCCTCAGCATCAAGTATTGATATTCTCCGAGAACAAGTCAAAGGCAGAACTCCCGCCCCGAAAAAAGTAGCCGTTATTGCTGACCCAGTATTTGCAGATAACGATCCCAGATTTCAAACAGCTTCTCAACCAAAAAAAGAAACAGAAAATAATAATTTAACTGCAATGGCATTAACCCGTTCCCTAGAAGATTTTCTCGGTTCATCATTCAATCGTCTAGAAGGAACTCGTCAAGAAGCAGAAGCAATATTAGCATTAGTTCCTGACAGCTTAGAACAACTATCATTAGACTTCGATGCCAATCGACAAACCGCAATAAATCCTAAATTATCTGAATATCAAATAGTACATTTAGCCACTCACGGACTATTAAATGAAAGTCAACCAGAACTATCAGGATTAGTGCTTTCCTTGTATGATAAAACAGGGAAAGAAACATCAGGATTTTTACAATTAAACGAGATATTTAACTTAGAAATGCCAGCAGAATTAGTAGTATTAAGTGCCTGTGAAACAGGAATAGGAGAAGAAATTAGAGGGGAAGGATTAGTAAGTTTAACCAGAGGATTTATGTATGCGGGAGCCAAACGAGTAGTAGTAAGTTTATGGAGTGTGGCAGATAATTCGACTGCTCAATTAATGGAAAAATATTATCAGAAAATATTAGAAATGGATAAAAATCCTGTAGAGGCAATGAGAGAAACTCAATTAGAAATGTTGAGTTCACAACAGTGGAAAGCTCCCTTTTATTGGGCACCATTTGTTGTACAGGGAGAGTGGCAAGACACGGATTTGGCCACGGATGCACGGATGTAGGTTATGCTGCGCGACATGAATGGGCAGCGAAACGCACTGAAACTATAATAGTATTGAAGGTTTATAATTGTTTGGACAGGGACAAAATCTATGGTTTCTTGTAAGAAATGGTTATCTATTCTTGGTGTTAATAGTCTGATGTTATTTAATGTCAGTTTTCCTATATTAATGTTGCTCAATATTGTCAATGGGGGAGAAGTTATTGCTCAGACAGACAACAGTGCTGAAGCAGAAAGTTTATACGATCGGGGACTTGAACTATTTAAGCAGGGTACAGGAGAATCTTTGAGGGGGGCGATCGCCCTCTGGGAAGAGGCACTATTACTATTTAGGAAAACAGCTAACTTGACCAAGGAAGCAGTTACACTTCTAAGTATTGGTCGTGTCTACAATGACTTAGGAGAAAAACAAACAGCACTCAATTATTACCAGCAATCTTTACCTGTATTTCAGCAAGTAGGCGATCGCTATTGGGAAGCAATTACTCTCAATAATCTTGGCAGTGTCTACAATGATTTAGGAGAAAAACAAATTGCTCTCAATTACTATGAGCAAGCTTTACTTCTAAGACGACAAGCAAAGGACAAAGGTGGGGAAGCAACCACTCTCAATAATATTGGCACTATCTACGATGATTTAGGAGAAAAAAAAATTGCTCTCAATTACTATGAGCAAGCTTTACCTATGTATCAGCAAGTCAGGGATAAGGGTAAGGAAGCGATCGTTCTCAATAATATTGGTTTTGTCTACGATGATTTGGGAGAAAAAAAAATTGCTCTCAATTACTTCGAGCGATCCTTATCTCTAAGACGGCAACTAAAAGATAAGATTGGGGAAGCAACTACCCTCAATAATATTGCTAGTGTCTACGATGATTTGGGAGAAAAACAAAAAGCACTCAATTACTATGAGCAAGCTTTACCTATATCTAAGCAAACAGGCGATCGGCGTTTGGAAGCGACCACTATCAATAATATTGGCACTGTCTACAATAGCTTAGGAGAAAAACAAATTGCTCTCAATTACTTCAAGCAAGCTTTACCTACACTTCAGCAAGTAGAGGATAAGGCTGGGGAAGCAAATACTCTTTATAATATAGCTAAACTCAACCGAGACCAAGGCAACCTCACCGAAAGCTTAACATCTATAGAAAAATCCATAAAAATAATCGAAGACCTCCGCACCAAAATAGTTGCTCAAGACCTGCGCACATCCTACTTTGCCACAGTTCAAGATTACTATCAATTCTACATCGACCTCGTAATGCAACTCCACAAACAAAACCCCAACGAAGATTACGAAAGCAGAGCATTAAACGCCAGCGAACGCAGTCGCGCCAGAAGTTTATTAGACATCCTAGCAGAATCAGGAGCTGACATCAAAACCGGAGTAGATCCCCGACTTCTCGCCCAAGAAAAACAACTACTGCAAAAACTCAACACATTAGACCAAGCACGACAACTCAACACCCCTGGAGACAACCCAGACCAACTCAAACAACAAATTGAAACCCTAAGCAACCAACTCCAACAACTAGAAGTCAAAATCAAACAAAACAGTCCTCGTTATGCCAAACTAAAATATCCAGAACCCCTAAGTGCCAAGAAAATTCAACAACAAGTTATCGACAAAGACACCATACTTTTACAATATTCTTTGGGAGAATACCGTAGTTATTTATGGTTAGTAACTCAAAAAGAAATTAGCAGTTATCAACTACCCAAAAAATCAGAAATAGAAGAATTAGCTAAACAATTTAGAGAAGAAATAATCTCCCTTTCCCTAGTACCAGAAACCGGAAATAAATTAAGTGAAATATTATTGTCGCCCGTAGCCAATAAATTAGGAAATAAACGATTATTAATAGTAGGAGATGGCATATTACAGGCAATACCTTTTGCAGCGTTACCTTTGACCTCTCCCCCGACCCCTCTCCTGCTCCGAGAGGGGGGAAATATAGTAGAAGCAGAAAATTCCTCCACCCTTGCAGGGGGGAATGAGGGGGGTCAAAATTATCAACCCCTAATTGTGAACCATGAAATTGTCACCTTACCTTCATCTTCAAGTATTTCTATTCTCAGAGAACAAGTCAAAGGCAGAACCCCAGCCCCCAAAAAAGTAGCTGTTATTGCCGACCCAGTATTTCAAGATAACGACTCTAGATTTCAAACAGCTTCTCAACCAAAAAAAGAAACAGAAAATAATAATTTAACCAGAATGAAATTAAGCCGTTCCCTAGAAGATTTTCTCGGTTTATCTTTTAATCGTCTAGAAGGAACTCGTCAAGAAGCTGAAGCAATATTAGCATTAGTTCCTGACAATTTAGAAAGACTATCATTAGACTTTGATTCTAACCTAAAAACGGCAATAGATACCAACTTATCCCAATATCAAATCATACATTTTGCCACCCACGGTTTATTAAATGAAACTCAACCAGAATTATCAGGATTAGTGCTTTCTTTGTATGATGAAACTGGTAAGGAAACACCTGGTTTTTTACAACTAAACGAGATATTTAACTTAGAAATGCCAGCAGAATTAGTAGTATTAAGTGCCTGTGAAACAGGAATAGGAGAAGAAATTAGAGGGGAAGGATTAGTAAGTTTAACCAGAGGATTTATGTATGCGGGAGCCAAACGAGTAGTAGTAAGTTTATGGAGTGTGGCAGATAATTCGACTGCTCAATTAATGGAAAAATATTATCAGAAAATATTAGAAATGGATAAAAATCCTGTAGAGGCAATGAGAGAAACTCAATTAGAAATGTTGAGTTCACAACAGTGGAAAGCTCCCTTTTATTGGGCACCATTTGTTGTACAGGGAGAGTGGAATGATTAGTAAAATACTGGAAAATGATAAGTGGAATAACCTGCATATCTTTCATAAAATAAGAAATATAGAAATATAATGTATTGAAAATTTATAGTTGTGAAGCAAGGGTTAAATCTATGGTTTCTCCTAAGAGATGGTTTTCTATTCTCAGTGTTAATAGTCTGATGTTATTTAATGTCAGTTTTCCTGTATTAATGTTGCCCAATATTGCCAATGAGGGAGAAGTTATTGCTCAGATAGACCCCAGCTAGACCTCGACATTTATTTACTTATGGTCAGCCAAATTTATTTGAACCTGCCGCAGCTTATGATTATAGTTTAGCTAAAAATCACCCCTTTATTGATGGGAATAAAAGAACAGCTTTCGCAGTTATGGCAACTTTTTTATTGGTTAATAATTATTTGCTAGAAGTTCCCGAACTAGAAGTTGTACAAATGATGGAATAACTAGCAAGTGGAGAAGAAAATCAAAAATATCTTGGGAAGTGGTTAGCAGAAAATTCTATAGAGATTTAACGATTGAAATAATTTTTAGTTTAAAATTTTAACAAAACCCAGAAATTTATTTAAAATGTCCCCTATATCCCGCCGTAACTTTTTCCAATTTGCAAGTTCAATGCTTGCCACTCTTGGCATAAGTCAATTTAAATTTCTATCCCAAGTCGAAAATTATGGCAAAGTCTTAGCTCAAAGTACACCACGCAAACTGGCTTTATTAGTAGGAATTAATAAATATCAAAAAGCCCCATTAAGAGGTTGTGTAAATGATACAGAAATGCAACGTCATCTATTAATTCATCGTTTTGGTTTTAATCCGAAAGATATCTATATTCTAACCGATGAACAAGCAACTCGCCAAGGAATTTTAGAAGCATTTGAAGAACATTTAATTAAACAAGCAAAACCAGGAGATGTTGCAGTTTTTCACTATTCTGGGCATGGTTCCCGTGTTAGAGACCCTAATCCTATTGTCCAGACTTCTTTGATGGATGGTAGTGGTTTAAGTGGGACATTAGTTCCGGTCAATGGTTCTTTTCCTAATTCTGATATTGGTGGTGTAGTTAATGATATTATGGGGCATACTTTATTTCTGCTGACCTCTGCTTTAAAGACAGAAAATTTCACCGGAATTCTTGATAGTTGTTTTTCGGGAATGACAACTAGAGATTTTACTGTTCGTTCTCGTAGAGGTGGAAATAAAATAGAAATTACTTCTCAAGAAAAGGCTTATCAAGAAAAATGGTTATCTCGGCTGGATATGTCTAAAGATGAGTTTGTAAAAGGTTATCAAAGTGGTGTAGCAAAAGGAATCGTTTTTGCTTCTGCTAAACCTTTTCAAACTGCAAAAGATGTAAAAATTCTTGATTTTCATGCGGGAATTTTTAGCTATTTATTTACACAATATTTATGGCAAGAGACAGTTACGCCAAAAAAGGCGATCGCTTATACGAATAAACAAATTCCATCTGGGTTACAACAAAATCCATTTTATGAAGTTAAGACAGGTACTAAATTAGATAGTCAAGCTGTGTATTTGACCGATAATTCCTATCCCGTTGCTCATGGAGTTGTGACAGAAGTACAAGGTAATCAAGCTCAAATTTGGTTGGGAGGATTAGAAGCAAAAAAGATAAGTCAATTAACTAATGGTGCCGTATTTAATGTTATTTCTCCCCAAGAAAAATCTTCAGCTAAATTAATTTTTGAATCCCGTGATGGTTTAGTGGGAATTGCAACTATTAAAGGAGTTGTTAAACCAGGCTTTTTATTAGAAATTTAAAAAAAATTAATAAAATTACCACAAAGGTGAACTCAGAAACTCGGTTTTTTGTAGGTATTTATTATTCAAACTAAAGATTATAATTACGCTCGTAGTTAGGCTTTAGCCCCAATACCATTTATTTGTAACAATTCACTTAATAATTAGGGTTTGTGCTCAAAAGTCTTGTGGGTGAGGGTGGGTTGACTCCCACCCCCGCCCCTCCCAGGAGGGGAAGTGAGGAGATAGGAAGAGTAAGGAATGATAAGGAGGCAGGAGGAAGAATTATCCCTTGATTTTTCTAGCTCGCGTCAACCCAAAATCCTAACATGCATGAGCTTTAAAGAGCAAAAACCTTGTACTTTTTCCAGACCTAAAACGGCTAAAACCTTTACCTGTAAATGCTTTAAAATTTAATCAGCAAGCCCTAATTATGAAGATAACCTTAATTTCACTGAGGATTGTAATTTTTTATTATAGCGGTTTTCACAAAGATAGACTACAAAATTTCTTCCTTCTCTCCTAGATAACTAAAGCCTTCTCTCCTAGATAACTAAAGCCTTCTTCCTTTAAACCCAAATCTCTGTACTCTATATTAATGAAAACTGCTATAATATTATGTCCGGTTAAATAGTTATTATAATTAAAGTTCGTATTAGGGCTTCAACTCTATCTACAGTTTCGGGCTGAAGCCCTACTACAAACAAAAACTTTATTATAAGTGATTATCCGAACATGATATAAGTGCAACTTCATAGAGAAAAGGTATAAGATAGTATTTTATGGGCTAGAGTATAACTGATAAGTGAGTTATCGACTTGAATATAAACGCATTAGAGCAATACCTGTAATTGCAGCAACAAAAAACCAAGTCACAAATAAACCGATCACCTCACCAATAAATAAACCGATCGCCCCATAAACCAAACCACCGACTAACCAACCCAGAGGTAAACCAATTGCCCAAGCAATAATATTTGCAATCACCCACAAATCCTCCTGATAGATTTGCTTCCTCAGTACAAACCATTGACCTAATCCCAAAATCCCCCCCACAATAGCACCATTAATAAATCCGTGAAACAACCTCAAAAATATTTGCTCTGTTCGTGGAGCTATCCAACCTAATGCTCCCAAACTACTCGCTCCAATTAATAACCAACTTACAATACTCACTACCACCCACCATTTGCTGCGGAAAATCCGATTCCTCAACACTAACCATTGTGCTAATCCCACCACAGCTCCGCCGATAGCTCCTGAGAAAGCACCAACATAAGGTCTCACACCTACTTCCACAAATATTAAGCTGATGAAAAAGCCTACAACAGTAAAAAATACCCACTGCAAGCAAAAACCCCATGAAATTTTTTGGGCTTTGGCGTGGGAGCGATGATAATATAGCTTGGTGAGTGACATCAAATAAATTTTCTAGCAACTTTAATATTAATCAATAGGGAGTAGGGAGTAGGGAATAGGGAATAGGGAGTAGAAGAAAATAATTGATTTTATTTTTTATTATTGGATATGTCTAAATGTATGTTTATAATTCTATTATTACTTCAATCTCGCTACACTCCCCATCTTCTCATCTCCCAAGCCTTGGGCGAGATACAGGAGTAGGAAACATTTTTTTAAACTCAACACGCCGCTCTTGGGGTGAGTCTGGAGTCATATAACTCCATAAAGTTTCCCAATAGAAAAAAGATACTCCAGCAAAGTTTCGATTGCGCACTGCTTTTACCTGTTGTTGAATTTTGTCAATTGTCATAAATGTTTTCAAAGTTCCTGTGAGAATACCAATGCTGAAAGGAATTTTATTTTTAGCATTTTTGACTGAGGGTTGCTCCAACTCTTCTATAAATGAAGGTAAATCATCTCGATACACCTGCAAAATAAATTCATCTACTAAGCCTCTCTCAATCCAAGTTTGCCAGTCTTGTAGATAAAATTTGTAGGCAAAATCATAGGGATTAGAAGATACAGACACTATACAGTTTGGTTTAACCGCTTTGATAGATTTGTAAAGTCTTTCGATGAAGGCAGTAATTTGATTTGCCCGCCATTGCATCCATTCTGGATCTGTAAAATCTTCTGGAGGCATTTTGCCCTCATGTTGTTCTCGATAAAGGTAAACTGTAACCGGATCGTAGCCAAATTGTACTGGCATCCCAAAGCGATCGTCTATTTGAATGCCATCGACATCATATTTTGTGACAACCTCTAATATTAGGTCGAGAATAAAGTTTTGTACCTGGGGATGAATGGGGTTAAGCCAGACATTGTAGATAGAGAGAGACTGCTGTAGTTGAGTTAACAAAGACTCTTCATCTGATTCTGGGAGCAAATCTTTTAACTCTAGTTCAAAGAAACCCTCAGAAAAATTTCTATTTTTGTCAAGACTCGTTGTTACCCAGTGAGGATGACGTTTTACCAATAGAGAGTTTATTGGAGCCATGAAACCATATTCAAACCAAGGGATAACTCGTAAACCTTGACGATGGGATTGTTTAAATATTTCTCGGAGTACATCTTGACCAAGGCGAAACGTAGCAAGAGTAGGATCTTGAGGTTGACCAGTGATTTTTTTTGCAACATCACTGGGGTAAAATGTGTTACCTCGGTTCCAGGTTACGGGATAAACAGTGTTAAAGTTGAGTCGAGAAAGTTGACGGAGGGCACGATTAATTGCCCACGGAGTGAATAATACATTACTACTAACGTTAGTTATCCAGACTCCCCGCACTTCTTTATTTTCTGGTGTAGCTTTGGCAGTGACTGGAGTTGGAGGAGTTAATATTGTGCTTAGGGAAATAGATAGGACAGCGATCGCTACTCCCACTACTAGCCATATTTTTAATCGTTGGGAATTATGCCACATACTCACTTTTTGAGTTACCATAACTTACAAATTAGATGAATTTTATAGGTTAAATATACTTTACAGAGCTTAGAGATTTTTTAGTTATAAAGACTATGTAGTAATTTTATAGTTTTTATATGCTTCTATAGAAGCCATTTGATATCTTTACAAAGGTGCGAGTTTTTGGTAAAGGAGTCAGGAGTCATAAGATCGAGAATACAGAATAGGGAAAAAGGTAGAAAATACCCCCATACTCACTATTTCCCCATCTCTCCCTCTATTTTTAAATAGATCCCAAATGGGTTCTATAATAATAGGACAGGATTTACGCAGTATAAGGTATTTTCGTCCGAAGCGATCGACAGGGAAGCAATCTCAAATTGTAGTTTTTCCTACCTCATGCCTAAGTCTTGTAAGCCTTGATTATCTTAAGCAACTTAATCGGTAGTGAAACAATATGTATGGAAATCGACTTGTTTCCAGCCACATTTTTTATAAAGCATTTGAGCTGCGTGATTATTGTAAGTAGTCTGCAATTTTAATCTTTTTACACCTTTTTTGAGAGCAAAAGAAACAGCAGCATTCATCAAAAGTGAACCGATACCAGTTCTACGAGATTCTTCCAAGACAAACAAATCGTTGAGAATATAAACTTCACACATACTGACAGAACTTAAAGAAGTAAATAATTGGCAAAAACCAACAAGCTTTTCAGTTTTTCGAGATACAGCAACTAAAATTACTGAATCATCTTCAAACCTGTCTTGAATAAATGACTTTGCAGCTTCTAGATTACTTTTTTGTCCATAAAATACTCTATAAGCGTCAAATAAATGTATCAGCTCATCTATTATTTCTATACTTGCCTCAGTTACGAAAAAATTATCAGTTTTTAACATTGAATAAATTACAGAATTATTAATTATTAATTATTAATTGTTAATTAAATAATTGTGGTTTAAAGCCTCCCCTTTTAAGCCTCTCCTTTTAAGGGGAAAAAGCGGTCGTTTGCGGAGCAGTCCGTTAGGATGGGATGGC
>NZ_JBNHER010000171.1:0-53697 GCF_050015975.1 Dapis purpurea BLCC-M126
ACTCATTACTCCTTACTCATTACTCCTTACTCATTACTCCTTACTCCTTACTCCTACAACAGTTTTGTGGTCTACTCAACTGAAAAGCACTGTAATTTGTTATTCCCTATCATAAACCTTCTTAACTTCAGAGTAAAACTCCGGATTTTTTCAAACTATAGTGACAGGGAATGAAGAGCATAAATATTGAGCGAATTAATGTTACATAAACTAGACTAACAAATTGTCGATTGCTTCCACAGCTCTCCCAACTCCATCTTCTGCTCTCAGCAACCTACCAACACTAGCTGCCCGCTCCTCATAAACTGGATCGAGTAACAATTGCTTTAACTCCGCAGCTAATACTGTAGCCGAATAGCGATCGCGACTGACTTGCCGAGCTACACCTAAGCGCACCACCCGCGCTGCATTATCGGGACGGTCAAAATCATCAGGTACTACCAACATTGGGCGACCTGACAACATTGCCTCCCCAGTAGTACCCACTCCACCATGATGCACTATCGCCATTGACCGAGGAAAAAGTTCCGAGTGGGGCGCGTACTCCACTGCAATAGTCCCCTCTGGTAGTAACTCTGATGATACCTGCTGCGCTTCCTTTCCCATCAACAAAACAGCTCTATAGCCCAACTCTCTTAAGGCAGTAGCAGCCTCAATGTAAAAATTACCCGGAGCTATAACCGCCGATGAACCTAAAGTAAAAGCAATAGGAGGCTCCCCACTATCTAAAAATTGCATCAATTCTACAGATAAACCCTCTGAATTTTGAGGACGGTAAAAAGGAAAACCTGTAACCATAGTTGGCGACGGCCAGTCCGGTTGTGGTGCTGCCAATACTTCAGAAAACAGTGCCAAAACTAAATAGGGGGAGTGTAGACCTGCTAATAAAGGATTACAACCAGGTGCTAAACCAATTTCCTCCCGGAGTTGTCGCCAAGGGGCTACCCAAAAACGTGCTTGCCACTGAAAATGTCGTGCTATACTATCTTGCATTCCTGTTATCTGTGTTTTTTCGTAAGAGGAGAGGGGGATATTTCCACTCCAAAGATGACTCTGAAGATCGTAAGCAGATAAGAAAGAGTAGGGCGAAAGAATACAAGAAACCCAAGGGATACCAATTTTTTCTGCGACCAGAGAACCTGCAAAAGTGAGGGGATGAGTAATCAGCAAATCAGCTCCAGAGCTTGCTGTCATTAGATCAGCGTAACTAGCGCGTAAATGAGGCATTAACATATAACAAACGACGTACTCGATCGCTCGCTTTTGGAACATCATCATACTCAGAAATTCCCAATCTCCTGCAAAGTCGGGTAAACTATCAGGTCTGACTGGATAAAATTCAATGCCTTGAGCTTCTACTTGTTGACGATATCTCTCGCTAGTGGCGATCAAGGGGTGGTGACCTCGACTTTTTAAACCTTGAGCGATCGCTAGATAAGGATATAAGTCACCCAAGGAACCAAAAGTAGTCAGCACAATGCGCTTACTGTGGGTTGTTTTGGGCTGTGTTAAAGTGAGTTTTTCTTGGGAATTGAGTTGTGTGTTGTAAGTCATTTTAGTCAATAATTATCAGTATTTTCTTTTTTATCCCTTAAAAAGGGAGGCTTTATATCAAGTCCGGATAATTAGTTATTGTAAAGTCATTGCAACTGGAACAGAGTAGAAGGAAGCAATCTCAGGATTTTAAAGATTGCTTCCCTTTGGTCACAATGACAATTGTTTAAGCGGACTTAATATTAGACCTTATATTTTTCGTAATATCTAAAATTTTATCATTATATAGAATGCGGTTATATAATATATGGCATTGCTGAGGGGCGCGATGAATATAAGTGGGACAGGCATTTTGCCTGTTCCTGCCCGCCCAATATCAGAAACGGGCAAGATGCCCATTCTACAAAAGTATTAAAATCATCCCGCATTTATGCAACGCCTAATATATGTTTATAATTCTATAATTACTTCAATGTTCAATTTCGCCATCTCCCCATCTCCCAGCCCCAACAACTCTAATAAGTATTTAACCAGATTTGATATTACTCATCTACCAGATATGGTTTCACCTCAATCTCTAATACATCTTCTGGTACATTATTGATTAAATAATTGTAAGTAGGTTTCTGTGTTTCCAGGGGCGATGGCAGCTTGCCAGTAGGAGACGCAGACCAGGATTGGTCAAACTCCATCCACAGTTCCTGCAATTGATGATTAGTAGCACCATCGGCTAAAATTCGCGTTACTACTTCATACATACCTAATAACTCATCCATATTGTTACGGGCATAAATTTTGCCATTTACTAGCGCTCCATCCACAGTTAATTTACCTGCTACAATATCTCTGAAGGTATGAGCATCGCTACAGAAATCTATTGAGTCTGGCGTTCCTAAATACCCAAAGTTAAGTTGAAGGCGATCGCCTCCTTGAGAACTTACTTGTAATATAGTATCATCAATAGCGATCGTCACAGTTTTTCTAGACACGATCTGCACTAATGTTTTCCATGTCTCTCCACCCTGAAGGCGAAGAGTTTCTATTAAGCGATGTAACCATGTCGCTAATTTTTCTTGACGTTCTGTGGTAGTATTTGTCATAATTATACGGAATTTTTGCTTATGGGTTGACAAATAGCTCAAACTCATTAAACATAGGCGTGAAAAAGATATAGACATATAGACTTTTTGCAAGAGTAGGCAACAGGGAACAGGTAATAGCTCATCTGAGAAGAGATTTTGAAAAAAAGGTAGAAAAAATATCAGGATTTACGCATTAGGTACGAAAAACTAGGGTTTTAGATTGCTTCCCTATCGGTCGCAATGACGAAAATACGTTGTAATGCGTAAGTCCTAAATATTTTAGGAGTAACTTTTATAGAATGTCTGAATAAGAGACAAAAAAACTTTCTCCTCCTTATACCTTAAAACTCCCTTCTCTTTACCTCCTGTACCTATTCAATCCGATGCTTCTCCTACCTCCGTCGTTATTTATAACTCAGATTCCGCACGACAGAATGTAAATTGTAATATTTCTATACTTATATCGGGGTGAGTCTTGTTCAAACTCCTTTTGCAGTTGACGATGGTAATGGTAATACACTTACCCATACTTTTATCGCGGTTTTCACAAACGTAGACTACACAATTTCTTCCTTCTTCCTTTCAACCCAAATCTCTGTACTCTATATTAATGAAAACTTCTATAATTTAACTGTTAATTGATTGGAAAAGCAGGTATGCTAATGGCAAACAGTACCAGATACATTTATTGCTACCGACGATAACCCTGTTCTCTCAGGTAGTCCTAAGTTTAATAGCCCCATTAGCAAAAATGTTTATACTTGCGTTGATATTAGAGTCATGGTGACTATTCCAGGGTACGCGAACCCAAAGCATCTTCCTATTCCCATACGTCGCTAATCTGACGGCTCCCCTACCCTACTCCAAAAGAGTTTTGTGGCTTAGTGAAATGAATTGCGCTGTAAATAGACTTGATCTCAAACCTAGAACTTTATACCTCACCAGTATGAGAACTGCTATATCACTATCTATACAATTTGCCTTTCCACATCAGTGATAAGATATCTCTGTTCAAGAGAATTGAGCTATAGAAAAATTTATGTTTGCCATATTTTTATTTTGTATAATCTTCACTTTTTTTAACTGGTTAGCATACCAACCTGAGACTCAAAACTGCAAGCTTTCTCCCAATCCAGAAATGGCCATTTCCTCCAACGGTAAACCAGATATCCACTCTGGCCAGCAGCTATTCTCCAACCAAGCTAAAAGCGATAGCCACTCCTCCAATGGCAAGTCTGATTCAGTCTTGTTGACAGTTTCCATAGAAGTGCCAAAAGGACAGGAACCTGAAAAAATAGAGTTCCAAGGAAACGGACGAACTGTTCTATTAGCAAATAAAAGCCAGTCTAATGATAATAGTAAGACTGATTCAGTCTTGGTGAAAATTTCCATAGAAATGCCAAACGAACAGGAACTCAAAAAACACGATCTTCAAAGCAATCAAGCAACTGCTCTAGTAGCTAATGGGCATCAATCTAACTTTAATGGTCACGATAATGGTAACAATGGAAATCAAGGTAGTAGCAGTAATGGTAATTTGGCAATGGTGAACACTGCTCCAGAAGTCAAAGTCGAGCCACCTCAAGTTCAACCCTCTAAAAAGGAAAACCAAGATAATAGCAATGGTGGATCTGAAGGTACAGCAAATACTATACCATTGCCCAACGGAGGTAATATACAACTACCAGATGAAGCAGAGAGTATTGCAACTCCTCCAGATGCAGAGAAACCTCAGTTTGATAAGACTATTATTAATGAGACATTGCAACTATCTCGAAAAGCAATTACTGACAGAATTATGAAGTTTATTGATTTTAAGCGAGATATTTCTGGAGGGTATGCTCAGTTATACGAAATGCTGAAAGATTATCCATTTCGTAAGGGGAAGATGTTGCGGCCTACAATGTGTATTAGTGCAGCAAGGGCAATTGGAGGAATGGGAGATAGAGCATTGACGACAGCGGCAGCTCTGGAGCTATATCATAATGCTTTTTTAATACATGATGATATAGAAGATGGTTCTGAGTCTCGGCGGGGTAAAGAAACTTTGCATCATGCCATTGGAATAGCTCGGGCAATTAATGTTGGCGATGCTACTAATGTTTTAGCAGTGGGGTTACTGTTGGAAAACCTATCAGCGATCGGCATACAAAAAACCCTCAGTGTCTTGCATGAAATAGAATTTATGGCACAACAATCTGTGGAAGGGCAAGCGATGGAGTTGGATTGGGTGGCTAATAATACGGGTCATCTAACAGACCAAGATTATTTTATTATGTGTGTCAAAAAAACTTGTTGGTACACGTTTATGACTCCCTTGCGGATCGGTTTAATTATTGGACACCCAACAGCGAATCTGAGTGAGTTGGTTCAACCTCTGGCGGATATAACTAGGTTTGGGATGATTCTGGGGATTGCTTTTCAGATTCAAGACGATTTGCTTAATATATTAGGAGACCTGAAAACATACGGTAAAGAAATAGGGGGAGATATCTATGAAGGTAAGCGCACAATTATGTTGAATCATGTTATTGCTAATAGTAATGCTGCGGATCGGATTTTAGAAATTTTGGCACTGCCACGGGAACAGAAAACACCAGAACAAATTGGTTTTATTCTAGAAGAAATGAAACGTTGCGGTAGTATTGAACATGGTTGGTATTTAGCTCGAACTCTTGCTAACCAAGCTGACAATATCTTTGAGTCTATGGATTTTCTCAAGCCAGAATCTCCTTTGCAACCAGGAGAAAATTGGGGTTCGTCTTTGCAAGATCGTCGCTTTCTCAAACAATTGATTAATTATGTGATTTATCGAAATTTATAAAATTGGTAGGGAACAGGGAAAAGAAAAGTGCCTAGATCCTATTATGTTTCAAAAGAATACTCTAATATCATGTCTGGATAATCAGTGATAAAAAACGTTTGGTTTGTAGTTGGGCTTTAGCCCTAAGCAGAGATGGGGCTAAAGCCCAACTACGACCTTTAATTATAACTATTCAACTGCACATGATATAAGATCCCTGGGAATATCACTACTTGTACACTACCACCCAAAATACAACATTTAGGCAAATATGAACTCATTGCAACTTCCGCAACTTAAATTTCAACTGCAACCTAGTTCGACTCTGGTGCTGCAAATGTCTTTTCAAAACTGGATGCAGGAGGCTATACTATTACGTCCTACTTTAGATGATTGGGTAGTAGATAATGCCAATGTAATTATTACGGCATCCCAAAGACTAGAACCGCCTTATATTTATTTATTCTCGGGCAGTGATGGCAGTGAGACGATAACAATTTCCATTCCTGGGGATGTGTTGCCTGGGCAAAGGTTAAAAACTTGGTTACGATTTCCTGGTATCCAAGAAGAGGCTATTCCTATTGATATTGAAATTATTCCCGTCGCGCAACCCCTACCTCAAGTTGTAGAATTTTCCCTTGCCATTAATTTTCCTGTTTCTGGAGAAGCTAATTCTGGTTTTTCCCATACTTTTGATGCAACTACGGCGGGTATTTTTGGCTTAATCTCAGGAGTTATCGACTTGGATAAAATTCCGACTCGCTGGTTGGTGGCAGAACTTTTAATAGTTATTGCCCAAAAAGGGGAGGAATATGCTCAAACTTTAGAGGGTAGTAGGTTGCTGGAACAACTTAAACAGACTGTTTTTTATAAAAATGGAACAGTTGCTCTAACCTCTGCTCAACTCCCTGGTTGGATATCGGAAAGTTTAATGATCGCTAATACTATCTTGGGAGGAAGCAGTCAGACACCGGGAACTCATCGACTGCTTTATATTTGGGAACGATGGTTATTGAGTTTGGTGGGAATTGATGTGGAAGCAGAGGAGGTAGGCAAACAAATTTTTGTGCCACCATTTTTGGCAGAAGTATTTGTTGGGAAACTGGGGATGGATGCTGATCACTGGTTTGGTAGTCTTCTGTTGGGGTTGTCAGTCTTGTTCCCTCGTATTGGTAAGACTTTGGTGGCAATTGCGGAATTAGCGACTCCTACACCTGTTGCTGATGCTAAGGCAGGTGGCGCAGGTTATACTTTGGCAACGGCACTACCTGGATTAAATTTTCTACCAGTGCGGTGGTTGGTAGTCGAATTATTGGTAGTTATTGCCGAAACAGGAAAGGAGTATGCAGGCAGTGAAACGGGAAAGCAGTTGAGCTATCGCTTGAGTCGGACTCGGTTCTTTAAAAATGGTGTAGTGGCTTTAGCATCAGCTCAGGTCTTGCGGTGGTTGCAGATAAGTCAGTCCTCTGCTACTGCTTTTGCTAATTCCATCGGTGCTGCAACAGGAATGGGGGGAATGTTGATTTTTTGGGAATGGTGGTTGTGGAGTTTGCTGCCAGATAACGCCAATATTCAAATATCGGTTCCTAATAATTCTGCCAGAGAAGCTTTGAGTGCGGAATTCGGAATGAATGGCGATCGCTGGTTTGAGGCGATTATTTTGGGGTTGGCAGTTATTTCTCCCAGAATAGAGGCGGTGTTAGAAGCGATCGCTACTTTAGCTCCAGAACTTATAAGTCGCCCCTCCCGTCCTCAAGCTTCTGTTGAAGACATAGTAGGAGAATCTAAATCTATTGGGCTATGAATTTTGTTGTGAGAAAAATTTCTATTGTCATGGCGAGGGGGACGGATAATAGTTGAGTTATTGGTTGAAGCATTACGCCCCCCGTGGCCATCTCTCAATTTAATGAGATTGCTTCGGCTAGATTGAGGTTTTACCAAAAACTTAACTGCGTGTATCACCGCCTCGCAATGACAGTAATGTTGTCATGGCGAGGGGGCGGGTAATAGTTAAATTATTGGTTAAAACGTTACGCCCCCGTGGCCATATTTAAGGATAAAGCCAGAGATTGCTTCGGCTAAGTTAACGTTTTTTCCAGAGGCTTAAGTGCATATATATACCGCCTCGCAATGACAGTAGTCTTTTGTTGTCATGGCGAGGGGGCGGATAATAGTTAAGTTATTGATTGAAGCATTACGCCCCCCGTGGCCATCTCTTATTTCCCAGAGGCTTAACTGCAAACCTGCTTCCCAATGATAACAATAACATTTTCTGACTATGGATGAACGAACATTAGCTAGTGTAGAACAGTTACGCATTCCTACTACCGATCAGTCAGCACCTTTAGACTGGAAAGATTGGTATCATTTTATTTTAATGGAACCTAATAGTGGGTTGCGAGTTTTGGTGAATTTGACTCTCAGTGGTAGACTTAATGGCGGCGAATTGCAATTGAGTTTTATTGTTACTGTACCGAGGGAACTTCTGACAGTCGAACTGCCTCCAGAAAATACTTTGGCAACATTCGGTATTGCTTACCCCCAGATATGGGAGACGGGGATGGTGAGTCGCGAACCTTTTCGCTTGCAAGGTCGGAATGTTTCTTTGGAAATAGACGGCAGACAGTCACGGGTAGAGGTACAAAATGATGGATCTGGGTTGGCGATCGCTTTTACGGCTCAGGCAGAAGCAACTCCACTTTTGGTAACAGAAGATTCTCCTTTCGGTAGCGGTTTTATTGGTTGGGGTTTGGTACCTGGTTTGCGAGTGGCAGGAGAGTTGTCTGTTGGGGAAGTAAAATTTCCCATCCATCGAGATTGGTTTTGCTACCATGACCGGAATTTTGGTAGGTTTCGCTGGGGGGAAGATATTGGTTGGGAGTGGTTTGTTGCTTTTGCAGTTTGTGCCGATGGTAGAACTTTGACTCTGGTTTTAGACCGACGTACTAATAGAGACCATTCTGAGTGGGGGTTATCTTATATATTCGTTTATTTGGGGGAGCGGTTGCGGAAGATTTTTTTAGGACCGACTTTGGCAATCGACTGGGAATGGTCAGCGACAGGGGTATTACCGATGCGGTTGCCGGGAGTTATGGCCAGCGTGTTTGCCCATCGTAGTGTGCCTATGCCCGAGAGCTTGCGGGTAGAAGCAGTAGACGAACGGGATAGTTTGTGGTTAGAGGTGAATTTTGATAGTGCGATGGAATTGGTGGTGCCGGACAACACAGCGCGTCAACAGAGTTTTATTGAAGAGGTGAGTGGTAATGTGGAGGTGAAGCTTTTGCTAGATGGGGAGATATTTCACGGTCAGGGTTTGATTTATGCCGAGTATGTTGTCTAGATATCTATATAAGAACTAATAATTGAAAATTTAAGGTTTAAAGCCTCTAGTATTATACCAAATCCGGTTATAAAAAGCTAGTTTGTCCAAATCCTTCTAACCCTTCTGCCTCCTACCTTACCTTCGCCGTAAATCTGCCTATTTAAACCCGATTGAGTATTACTTAACAAAAATTTTCGTTTTCCTGACTACGTTAGTTGGTAGGATTATAAGACTGCAGATCAAAATGTTAACAGTTTCGCTATCCGAAAGCTACTACACAAACTAATAAGGAAAGCAAAATGACAACTAAAGAAATAACAATCACCGCCACATCCGGTGGTCAATATGGTGGCGACAAAAGGTGCAACAATGGCAGAAAAAATGACATATGGAGGTAATTGGGTAATAGTTGGATATAAAGGAGCCAAACCAGGTAGAGCAGTAGAAAACTTCAGTGCCTATATTCAGCCTGCGGATGCACCGACGGGAGTAGCAGTGAAATATTGGGAGTTGCCCACGGAGCCTTTGAAGAAAGACTTAAAGGTGGGGCAAAAACTATGGCGGAGTGATGCCAGCTTTTATTTCAGCGACAAGGGGGGTGTAGGTATTGATGGTGACTATGCTCTCGTCGGGGATTATGGTAAAAACAATGTCTCTGTGTACCGCTGGCACGACAGTCAGTGGCAGCTACAACAGGAGATCCTACCTAAAAGTCGGCAAGGAGGTAACTTTGGTATCTCTACAGATATCAGTGGTAACTTGGCAATTGTGGGTCGATCTGGTGCTACTGTCTCAGACAAAACAAAGTGTGGTGCAGCCGATATCTATGAATTCAAAGGCGGTCAGTGGCAGCACCAACAAATTCTACAACCCTCAGACTTAAAAACGCAGGACTATTTCGGCTCTTCAGTGGCAATTGATAGCAAAAAGGCGATCGTGGGAGTTTGGTCTGCCGATGCGCCGGGCAAAGAAAATTGTGGTGCAGCCTATATTTTCCACCTAGAAAATGGGAAGTGGGTGCAAAAAGCTAAACTGCAACCTTTAGACCTGGGTGCTAGCGATCGCTTGGGCATATCGGTGGCAATAGTGGCATTCACATTAACAAACTGCAAAATCAGTTAATTCTCGTGTTTCTGGGTGATAAAATCCTAAAACAATTTTGTCTTGGGGAACCCCTGCTGCCAACAATTCTCTTGCTATACCATCTTCGGTTCCGTCGCGATGAATCCAAATTTTATCGCCTTTGATTTCTAGATGAAGTATGCAACCATGAACCATTTTATGACCTTCTACTCCCAGAATCATTAATAAATAATGGTTCTGTTCTCGGTCAAAAACCGTTTTTCTTTCTACTTCGCTATCGGAATAGCACAATTGACCATAGTCGCCGATTATTTTCTCAATTATTTGTTGATATTTACTGATGGTATCCATTCAATAATTACCTCCTCTGATTTGTTGAAAACTACTAAATTTAAGCGTTGGTTTTCTAACATTAGTTGGCCGATGGGTTCACTGAATATGCCATTATAAGGTTTTACATCTACTGCTAAGTAGAGAGTTCTTTCTGGGTTAGTTTTTTCGAGTACGTCATGGTAAACGATGTATTGGCCAACAGCATTTTCAAGGTCGTTCATTGGGGAAAGACCTGCAAAACTTTTAAGTTCTACTGCTATTTTTACCTCTTCTTTTTCTGCTGCCAGAAGTAAAGAAGCACCCAAATCAACGAACATATCCCTGGACCCCCACTTGATAACGTAAGGGTCGTCGGTTATGCTCCAGTTATCTTTGACCAGAGCCTTAATTAAATTGGTATGATAAGCGTCTCTAGCTGGCATCAGGGAATACTGAGGGTGTTTTTTTGATATTGTAGCAGGGTGGGTATCAGTCGTGCAAATTTCTGTTTAGGTTTTAAGTTCTTGGGGGCGATCGCTCTACCCAAAAGCTCACTTATACCAATTTCATAAAATATTGCTACAGTTATAACACATGGAATAGGAAATAGGAATTAATTTTAAATTTTACCTGACCATCCTCAAAAGCACTGTAATTTATAATTATTTAACCAAATATGATATAAACCTTATATAAAACACATATAAAATTAACATGACAATCAAAAAAATAACGATCGCTGCCACATCCAATGGCTATACAGCTAAATATTTTGGAGGAGGAGATGCCAAAGCCCAAATCTCTATTAATGGCCAAGAAATCGACTTTGGCAACTACAGTCGGGGCATAAACGTGGCCGTGTTCGACGAAACCACAGGTAAACCACTATTTTGTAACAGTTTTGATACTCCTATCGGCAATAGTGACATATTTGCTGATTTCATCAATAACCTACCAGAAGGAAGAATAGTTGCTCTAGCCATCAAAGGCGATGCTGTCTCCCATTCCCTAACAGATAAAGCCAAAGCTGCCTTTAAAACCATAGGCAGTGCTGAAATAGACAACCTGAAAACTGGCCTATCTTACACCCTCATTGGTATCAAGGGTAATACTCCAGGTACTGCCCACGAGTCTATGTTTTGGTTAGAAACCAGCAGTAGCTACACCCAAGAAGTAGAATTAGTCAAAGATTTAGGAACTTTTACAGTAGAAGCCATCTCTAAACCATCAACATTGACAGCAGCACCATACTATATCCCCCAGGGAGGAGAAGCGCAAATTCACCTCAATGGAAAGATTATCCCTATAGAAGGAGGATATAAGTCTGGCTGGAATCTGATAGTATTGGAAGGCAAAAACGGACAAGTAAAAAGCTCTGGTAGTTTTAATCCCAGCATACCAGAGGAAATAGATAAATTCGTTGGAACCATCGCAGACTTGCAAGCAGGAGAAATAGTTGCTATAGCTACGAAAGATTATGCAGGTACGCAAGTAGAAGAGAAAATTCAAAAAGCTTGCTCCTCTATTGGTTCGACAATGGTAGGTAATTTACAATATGGAGGTAGTTGGGCGATCATCGGTCATCAAGGAGCTAAACCAGATCAAGCAGTAGAAAACCTAGATAACTGTAGTCTTTACTGCCCCCAGTATGGAGCTGAGGGAGTCAATATCAAATATTGGGCGCAGCAAACAACTCCTTTTTTGAATAAAAAGTTACAGCCAAAACAGAAACTTTCACAAAATCGTGCTAGTCAATATTTCGCTTGTAAGCAAGCTGTAGGCATTGATAATAACTATGCTTTGGTTGGAGATGATGGTAAAGGTATTGCTCATATCTACCATTGGCAAAATGGTAAGTGGAAGTTACAACAGCAGCTCAAACCTCAAGGTCAGAGATTTGCTGGTTATGGGCACTCCTTGGATATCAGTGGCAATTTTGCAATAGTCGGCCAATATTCTGCTACTGGCTTGGGTCAAAATAATGCGGGTGCTGCTTACATTTATGAATTACAAAACGGTAAGTGGCAGCACAAACAAATACTACAACCATCTGACTTAAAAGCAAACGACCATTTTAGCATATCGGTAGCAATTGATGGAAAAATGGCGATTGTCGGAGCTTGTATGTCTGATGCTCCCGGTAAAAACTATTGTGGTGCAGCTTATATTTTCCAATTAGAAGGCGGTAACTGGGTACAAAAAGGCAAAAGATTGCAACCGGACGACCTTGGTGCTGGCAATTGGTTTGGTCACTCAGTCGCTATTGAGGGTAATGTAGCAATAGTGGGAGCATATTTAGCGGATGCCCCAGGCAAACAAAATTGTGGTGCAGCTTACATTTTTCACTTAGAAAATGGTAAGTGGCAGCAGCAGCAACTTCAACCTCCAGACTTAGGAGATGGCGATAATTTTGGCTGGTCCTTAGCTGTTAGTGGTAATAGGGCAATTGTGGGGGCACATCTTGCTGATGTATCAAGAAAAGTAGATACAGGTGCAGCCTATATTTACGAATTACACAACGGTACATGGTATTTATGTCAGAAGATTCAAGCTACTGACATAAATCAATATGATTCTTTTGGTAGTTCCGTAGCTATCAAGGGCAATGTAGCAGTTGTGGGGGCATCTCAGGCTAGTATTAAAGGTAAATGGGATTATGGTGCTGTCTATGTATTTCAGTTGGAAAATGGCAAATGGGAGCAAAAACAGAAGTTGCAACCCTCGGACTTGCCAAAAGATGGCCGATGGGGATATGGTACTTCATTCGATGGCAGTCGGGCAATTATTAGCGGTAACGGCGATCTATTGACTTCTAAAACAGGTTTTGCCTATATTTGTGATTTAATTGAAGATAATTCAAGAACTACAATAATTTAGTCATCTATCTTTCTTGGTTAAAGGATCGTTTTTTTGTGAAATTAATTAAAGCTTGTAGTAGGACTTTAGCCCTACTACAAACAACTTGAGCAGCATTGGCTGCTTTTTAATTTTTTTAAGTACACCAGTAAAAAGCACTATAATATAATGAAAGTTACCCTTGACCTTGGAGAACTAAATGTTATTAATAGATTTATTCGTTCTGGAGATATAGTTTTTGATGTTGGTGCTTATGTCGGTGAGTGGACTGATGAAGTTTTCCAACAATGCCAAGGCGATCGCCTCCAAATACATAGTTTTGAACCTCATCCCCAGACTTATCAAAAATTAGTTGGTAATCTTGCTCAAGCTATTACTATTGGACGAGTTTTTCCTAATAATTTCGCTCTGTCTAACTCTGAAGAAATTAAAACTCTTTACGATTATCAGAATACTCCTTTTCTGAATACTATATATCGTCGGAGTTCTGAGAATGAAAAGTTATATCAGTTGGGAATACCCCAGCAGTTTCCGATTTTGCTTACTACTCTTGATGCTTATTGTCAACGGTGGCAAATTAAACGGATTAATTTCCTCAAAATTGATGTTGAAGGGAGTGAGTTAGATGTCTTAAAAGGAGCAACAAAAATGTTGCAGTCTGGCAAAATAGATTATCTCCAATTTGAATATGGGCAAACTGTTCAGGATGCGGGAATTTCTTTACAGGGTGTTTTTGACTTCCTGAAACAATTTCGCTATTCTCTATTTAAGATTTTGCCCGATGGATTAGATTACAAACCAGAATTTTTGCCTGAATATGAAGACTGGCAATGGTGTAATTATTTAGCAGTTAACGAGCGGTTTGTATCTGGAGTCTTGGGCGAGTTTCCTCAGATGTTTGATTTGGCAAAACTTTGCCAGCAAAATTCCATTCAACCCAGGGGCGTCATTCATATTGGTGCTTATGAAGGGGAGGAAATTCAAACCTATCGAGAGATTGGAATGGAAAAGATATTGTTTGTGGAAGCTAACCCCCAAGTATTTGCTCGCCTTCAAAAAAAGATGGCAGGAATGTCAGAAGTACGAGTTGCTAATTATGCTATTTGCGATCTGGATGGTATAGTAGATTTGCATATTGCTACTAATGAGCAAAGTAGTTCGATTTTACCCGCAACACAGGATAGCGACCAAAGTATTTTTACCAGAGAAATATCTAGCATAGCTGTTGAGGCTAAAACTTTGGATAATTTACTGGCAGAATTGGAACTATCACCAGAGGATTTTAATTTGCTCAATATTGATATTCAAGGGGCAGAGTTATTGGCATTACAGGGTGCGAGTCAGGTTTTGCAATTTGTAGAGGGAATTAATATTGAAGTTAATTATGAGGAAATTTATCAAGGTTGCGCTTTAATTGATGATATTGACGAATTTCTAAATAAAGTTGGTTTTCATCGGGTGGCAACTACAACTCCCTATTACCATTCTTGGGGTGATGCTTTTTATGTGCGGCAACCTACAATTACTATGTCAACTCTGGGCAAAAATGGTGGGTTTGCTAATCAGCTTTTCCAGTACGGTTTCTTGAAAACTTATGGCAAGGAACATAATTTACGAGTGGAAACCCCAGAATGGATCGGAAAAGAGATTTTTCAATTAGACGATCCGTCAATTAGGCGATCGCTTCCTACGGTTGCCGAAAATATAGAAAGCAATATGTCAAGTTCTGAGATTGTCAACTCCCCAGAGGTTTTAAGCAACGTCGATTTTTGGGGATATTTCCAATATCATACTGCTTATTATGCTAAATATCGGGAGTATTGGCGATCGCTATTTCAGCCTGTGGGAGAAATTGCAGCCAAAATGGAAACTGCTTGGCAAGGTTTGAGCGCCAAAGGTAAGACTGTAGTGGCGATACATTTGCGACTGGGGGATTATTTTTATCTCTCCCCTCATTGGATAGCTCCTTGGGAATGGTATGAAGAGTGGTTGCGTGGTTTCTGGGATACTTTGGAAGAGCCGATACTTTATGTTGCTAGTGATGATGTAGAGATGGTGTTGGGATGTTTTGCCAAATATCAACCAATAACAGCAAAAGATTTGGGAGTTGAGTTGCCACAGGCAGAGTTTTATCGGGATTTTTATGTTTTGAGTCGTGCTGATGCCGTAGCCATCTCGAATAGCACTTTCTCCTTTGCTGCTTCTATGCTTAATCAACAGGGGAAATTTTTCTGTCGCCCTCATTTTTTATCCCAGAAGTTGATTCCTTTTAATCCTTGGAATAGTCTGCCGTTATTTAGGTAGGAGAGTTCATTAATGGATAATGGATAATTGATAATTGATAATTACCTCTGGTTAAAACCGTTCTTGATTGAAAATTGGGAAATATCCTAGCACTTTTTTTCCCCTTAAAAGGGGAGACTTTAAATCACAATTATTTAATTATTAATTGATAATTAATAAAATTTCCCCTACTCCCCTACTCAATAAAATGTAGAGAAGTTTTTGATAAATGGTATTATGGGACTAAATTGCAATATTTCCTATGACTTTTTGGGCTATTTTTAATAATGAATGATGTGAATATCTTTTTAAAATAACTGATAAAGCTTTATCCAAGCTCACTTCTAAATCTTGGTTTTGAATATCCACAACGATTTGATAAGCCAGTTCAAAAATAATTCGTTCATCTTTTGTAAAAACAATATATTCGGCATTATCCAAATTTTTAAATTTATCTAATTCTGCTAGACTTCTTTCACCACTAACTTGATAACCTCTGGCATCTCGATATAGATAAAAGTTGAGATGAGAATTTTTTACCACTAATTCATTCCAGTTAGTCATCCGAGAAAAAAATGCGTTTCCTCCATCATATAAAAAACTTATAGCATAACCTAGAGTTGCTGTCTGGATAACCAAATGATCTGGGATTTTTTTAGGTCTATCTAAGGCGAGAAAATCTAACTTGATATCTGGTTTAATTATTTTAAAGGATTCAAAAATTTTCTCCAATTTTCCTCGGTCATCACTACTGGTAATAATTTGAGACTCACTATAATTTTCTTCTAGTTCATGATATTGCTGGTTGAGGTAATCTGTGATAATTTTATCGGCATTAGTTTGAGTCGTTTGAGCAACAGACGTTTTACCATTTTGATCGACTTTTGCTTCTAAATTTGTTTCTATATTAGATTCAATATCCAGTTTTCCAGCTATCTTTAGAACAAGTTCTTTAATTTGTTTAATGTCTGAGGCTAAACTTTGTAAATTGGAACTATCCTGTAATTTTATTGTGTCCCTTGTCTCGACGTTAAGATACTCAGGCAGGGGAATATTATGAATTTTATAATTATAGAAATCAGCCGCAGAATTAATAATTCCACGCACAGAATTTCTATTTAAGATAGTCTCAATTTCTTGTGGAGTAAAAATTTGCTCTATCGGAATATTAATAGACTTTGATTTTTCATTGAGAATCGCTTTTAGTTGTTGTTCAGATGGCTTTTGTAACAACACTTGACATTGAGCAATTCTATCTATAATAGAATCATCAAACTCTTGTTGCAACTGTTCCCAACGATCGGGAAATAAATTTAAAATAATTAAACTATTCGGAACATGGGTGAAAATTTCCTTGATAGCTTCTCCAAAACTATGCAAAAGATTTTGATTATATTCCCTACCTAAACCTTCTAACTGATCGAATACAATAATTAAAGGTTCGTCTAAAAGGGATAAATAACCAAATATTTTTAATGCTTCTAGAGATACTTCTTCTCTATTTATACTTTGATTCCAGGATGCTATCCTGACCTTATCTAAGTATTTTTGAGGTACTTCATTCATTGCCAACCACTCTCTAATGATGGAACGATAATCTATAGCTCTATATCCACAAAACTTGATAATTCCTTTTAATATTTCTGGTCCATATCCTGCGCTTGAATAATTTGTCACCCACCATAGATAAACTCGATTTTCTATATGTTCCCAAAGCTCTCTTCTAGCTTTAGTATCTGATGATAAACAGGTTAGTAATTTCAGGTAGTTTCCATGTTCGACTTCTGCTAATATATCTCTGTCTTTTTTGCTAAATTTTTTCAAATATAGATGAGGGTTTTCCAGAATAATTTCTTGAAAAATCTTAGCACAACTATTAGCAATTAAATATTCTAGTTGAGTATAATTAATTTTTGGTATACTCCTAATCAAAGATTCAAGTATCCGACTATAAATATGATATATAACAGCATCAGGATTATTAGGTTGACGAATAAATAATAGTCGGTTAGTTTTTAATCTACTATTTGCTAGTCGCATCATTAGGTGAGTTTTGCCAAACCCAGGTTCCCCTATAACTACAACCCCTTTACTTTGATGATTTATATCTTGCTTAATATCTTTTAGAGTAGATTGTATCCTATGAAATTCTTTACTAAAAACATTATCTGCATCGTTATGTGCCTGAAAAGGATGATCAACTCGACTACTTCCAAATGGATTTTTTCTTTTTTGAAGTTGAGCTTGAAGATTTAGATCGATCATAATCTTGATACTTGATATAATTGAAATTTCAACAATACAACCTATTATATCAAGTTTGGATCATTAGATATCTCCAGTAAAATAAACAAGCTTTTTATTTAACCATTGGATAGGATAGCAACAGAGTTGTAAAAGTCATCCATTATAGCCCTATGCGTAAGTCAGATGTCAGATTTCAGAAGCCAGAAGTAATCTATGAGTGATATCGAATCTGCTTGTATTGAAAGCTACATTAACTTAGGAAATCGACGTTTAGGAATAGTCAAAAAGTTTTAAAATGCTCTCTCTAAATCTCTTAATGCTTGCTGAGGAGCGCATTTTGATACCTCATAATACCAGGGATTTTGACTTTTAACTTCAGCTATCAAACGTTTATGCAAAGTGATAGCACTAGGACGTTTTTTGTTTGATTCATATTCACAGATGCAAATCGCTAATCCCCAGTTGTTACAGTCGATGGGGATATCGTTATCCCTCACCTTTGCTTCAAAACCGTGCTTGAGAGTTTCCAACTCACACGGCTCCTCAATATATAGGTATAGCAATCAGGAATCAGATGTGAGAATTTTACTGCTCCCTAAAAGTCTAAAATATGGTGGTTATGATCTTCATAAGATATAGTTTTTTCCTTGTTCTCTGTTACCTGTTGCTTGTTACCTGTTGCCTGTTGCTTGTTGCTTGTTGCTTGTTGCTTGTTGCTTGTTGCTTGTTGCCTGTTGCCTGTTGCCTAAAAGTTTACAATATCTCACAATTCAGATCAGATTGCTATACAATGAATAGTTTAGATACCATTTCTTAGTTCATAAATTATATTTTTAGTCAAAATAACATCTCCTATAAAGTCTTTTTATCCCTCTTATTATTCGTAATATTCTTTTTTCAAAATGGCATAATAGAAAGATGGTAATATAATTACCTATGGGTACTTAATTGTTAATTGTTAATTATTTATGACTATTCCTCAAAAAATACCATACGATGTTGACTTCAGCAGTCAAGAAGAAATGGGTATCTTTGGTATAAAAGTTTTACAGGCTCGCAATTTATCAGAAGGAATATATCTACGGCATTATCGCCACTTACCATGGGAAATATTGCACAATACTTTTCGGATACATAGTGTTAATATATTTACTCATGTCTCTCCATATAATGATTTTGAAGAAAATCTAACAGGAAAAATTCAGAAACGACAAATTAAACAACTAAGCATAATTGTTATGCCTGCTGAAATAGAACATTATTTGAACTGGAATCAAACCGTTTCTTATTTATCATTAGATTTAGATCCTATCGTTCTCAAACAGAAATTAAATGACATAGTTAAAGGTGATACTGTCGAGTTATTGCCACATTTTTCCTTTTCCGACCCCCTAATATCTAGTATTTTTCAGTCTTTACAACAAGAATTATTCAACCCTGGTTTGTGCGGTCAATTATATATTGATTCCTTATTACAAACCTTCTATATTCATCTACTACGAAATTACTGCGTTCAAAAACCTATCCAAATTTCACCAGGCAGTCTCTCCAAAACCATATTAAATCAAGTTATAGACTACATTCAAGCTAATTTACACCAAGATTTGACTTTGACTGAATTAGCAGCGATCGCCAAAGTTAGCCCTAACTACTTCGCTACTCAGTTTAAAAAATCTATCGGTATCACACCCCATCAATATGTAATTGGACAACGTGTTGCTAAAGCCAAACAATTATTACTCACAGGTAAATTAACACTAGCAGAAATTGCCTATAGCGTTGGATTTGTAGATCAAAGTCATTTGATTCGTCACTTCAAAAAGGCGATGGGCGTTACCCCAAAAAAATTTTTACTAAAACAGTAAGAGTCTTCAAAAAAACAGTTGAAGACCAGTCTTGGATAATAACTACTATTAAAAGTCAGTAGTTTGCATAGTTGGATGTTATATACAGTAGTTAATATATTGCATATTATCACCAAACTAAAACAAAACAGTAGTGGACTAACACAGCTAAAATAGTGCGTTAGAATTGTCATTGCGTTTCGGCTGTCGCCGACATGTTTGCGGAGCAGTCCGTCAGGATAAAGCGCAGCTTTGCAATAGCAAACGATAGTGTTTGCGGAGCAGTCCGTGAGGATAGCAATCTTAGCGCAAATTTTCTGTTGCATCATTTTAGATGAGACAGTTCACTACAATAATAAACTGATTTTACTGCAAGGGAGCAAGATGCTCCCACTGCCATGTTCCAAAACTAAAATAACAACAATACAATACCACCTCAACAGTAGGGTGCCCTTTCGGCTAAGAGCCGACATGAAACGCTACGCGACATGAAAATGAAATGTAACCCACCGCAGTCCAAATAACAATTAATTCAAAACTCCTATAAAAAACGGACGAAATAACTCACAACACAGACTTGCCAGATCGCCTTCCAAATGAACCAAACCCATCTTTTGCAACTGATAACCAAGAGATAATTTTATTTCTATGGGTTTGGGGTTGTTCACAATTTCAGTAAAAATCGGCAATAATTCATCATAGCGTTGCAGGTTCCACCATTGTTGTTGTAGATGTTCTGCATAAAGAGCAGTTGCACTACCAGAATTTTCTAAAAGTTCTTCCAGAGTTATAGTCTGTTGCTGTAGGTAATAAAATGCTAACTGCAAACGATAGGGATGTGCGCCTAGAAGGTTAATTAGCTGCTGGATTTGTTGTTCGGTTATCTCTTGTTCGTAGCGCCGTGCTAGATCCTGCACTTGAGCTAGAGTAAACTCAGGTAAATTGATGACTAACCCAGTATTCAACAGAGAAGGATCGATCGACGGAGGCATCATAATTTCTGTAGAATGAACTGTCACCAGTCGCAGCTTTTGCCAAGCATTACTTTCTGCTACCCCTGCTTTAGCTTGCTCAGACCAAGTTCGTAGAAGTTGGAGAAATTCACAAGCAATATCTGGGTAGGCAAAAAGCTGATTCAGTTCATCAATAGCTATTACCAGAGGTCGATCTAGGTTGGCTAAGATAATATCATTGAAGTAGTCACTAGCGATTGATTTGCTGCCCAAGGAATTATCCCAAAAGTCGGCTATCTGCTCATGGACAATCACTGTAGAGGAGTGCCCATGGAGCAATTCTAACTCATTTCTGAGTCTGCTACAGAACCATTGTAGGAAGTGTTCTAAGTTCTGTAAAATATCAGCATCAGCGAGTTGCAAGTTCAGAGAAACGGTTTTATACCCCAGGGATTTAGCATAAGCAATGATGCGACTAATTAGGGAGGTTTTGCCCATTTGCTTCGGGGCACAGATGTTCAACAGTGTACCTGGTTCCTGGATACCTTGGTAACAGAGGGATTCCATGATGGGACGGTCAATGTAAAAGATAGAATCTAGGGGCATCTGTCCTCCTGGTGTGTTTGGGGGACGAGGTTGGATATCGTCTTGTGGTTGAACCATTTTTTTTATTTGGGGGGAATTGTTACGCTCGCCAAGTATATCAACAGGATAATTGTACTCTGGTTCTAGGAGAGAGCAGGTTTCGGCTGGTGGCATTAGGTTAATCTCGACTAGATTATCTTCATTGGACTTGAAGTAGAGATAATCATCCGCTAACAAAGTCAGATTAAAAGCATGGAAGCAGCACTTCAAGGTGCGTTTGTCAACTCCTGACGAACAGGTAAATATTTTGCTAAGGGTATTGGGAGTTAAACCTGTTTTTTCACTAAGAGATTCAAGGGTGTATCGCTGATTTTGCTCGATTTCTGCCTTGGATTTGGCTTCACTAAGTTTCCTTGAACCTTGACTGGTGAGAGTTACACCACGTCTGCGTACATACTTATTCATTATTCTTATAACAAATTTTTGACCTTATCTGTATAAGTAAAGATGTCCCTGGTGCCTATCTTCATAAATAGAGATCATCTATAAATTCTTGTATATTTCTCCGATAAATTCTTGTATATTTCTCCAATAAATTGTATATTTTTCCGATAATTTGGCTTCCTGTTAATGTGTAAATATTTTAAGGGTGTGGAACCTGAAGTAAAGTTTTTAAGTTTCGGGGTTTTCAAAAGTTAAGTAACTTCCTGTGCAACAGTGATGAGGTTATTAAGTTTTTGATATCTGAAACCAATACGATAACTAATCTTTAGGATTTGTTGGTACTAAAATCCTAAAGTTTTTCTTAAAATTGTTAACTTTAGTGGCGTTTACGGCAGAAATTTGATAATAAACATTTTTGTGGATTATTTGAATGTTTGATGATTATTGCCCATCGGATACCAGAAGTACAATCCTTAAGTTTTAAGTTTTTCCAAAGTTAAGCAATTTTCTCCTCAGTAGTGGCGAAGTTCTTAAGTTTTCGATTCTTTGAAACCAAAATAGGGAGTGGCTTTAGGGAATTGATGGTGTAAAATTCTTAATTTTTTTCCTAAAATTGCAAACTTTGGTGGTGTTTACTGTGGAAATTTTGCATTATTTAATTATAACATTAACTCCGTTTATTCTATTGGTAAACATAAACGAAAACTCCTTCTTCAATTAATTATTGAACTACTTTCCCATATCAATAAAAATGGCAAGATAGTTGTTTGTTTTAAAATCCATGGAAATTTTGTATTTGTCTTATAGGCTAAATTTTCACTAATGCTAGCCAATATCACTATTAAGGAGTAATTAGCAATGCCAAATAACCCACAGAACTCTAAGTCAGATTCTCCCAAAGATAGTCCTAGTCAAACTTTAAGTCAGGAAAATATTCCCTCAAGCCAGGAAAATATCACTTCAAGCCTCAATCAAATAAATTCCTTGATTGATCATTCCTACCAAAAAATAACCAATCTAATTAGTGACCAGAAAAATCAATTGGATGAGGCGTTTCAAAAGGAAACAGCGAAAATTTTAATTATTCTGGAAAGAATTAAAAAAATATGTTGTTCTGGTAATTTTGTGAGACAAAAGAAGCATACAGAGATTGAAGCTATGCTGCTTAACCTTGATGTAGCTATTCAATCTCTTCAAACCAAAGAAAAAAATACAATGGTGAAACGACTGCGGAGGGATGCTGAATTTAATGTCAGAAGACTAGAGAATCCTGTATCGGCTTTCCTAATTAATACCTACAAAGCTTTTCTCTATGAATCTAGCATCCCCATTAAACTTTTGCTAGGACTAATGTTAGCCCTACCGCTTTATATAGGAATTCCATTAGTCATGGATCCAGCTATAAATTCACTTTCAAATGGTTTGAAGCAGAGTCAGAATCAAACGACTAATTCGGATCAGGGGCAGAGTCAACTGACATTGAACCAGAAGGAAATGCTATTTTTTGCAAAGTTATGTTTTATTGCTGGGGCTACAGGCAGCATCATCAGCATTTTATTGCGATTGAATGACCACCAAGGAGAAACATATGAAGATGCCCTGATACCCATTTTTATTGGTTTATGTAAACCAATTATCGGAGGAGCCTGTGGCATTGTAATGTTTACTGCTATAGAAGGAGGTATTATTCCAGTTTCTTTTGGATATTTGAGAGATGAAAAGCCACAAGATCGGCATTTTATGAGTTTATTTTCAGTGGCTTTTGTATTTGGATTTAGTGAGCGATTAGCCGAAGATATTTTTAATCAAACAGGAGATAAGTTCATTGGTAAAACAGAAGAGAACTCCAATTCCAGAAATAGTAAAAACAAAGAGAATGAAAAAGTAGATGGGAAAAATTCACCAGAACTTGAAACCAAAGACAATGTTAGTTAGTGTTAGTGTTTTAAAACTTAGCTTTTGAGGCACTTTAGACATTTTTGTGGATTATTTGAATGTTTTATGATTATTGCCCATCGGAGACCAGAAGTACAATCCTTAACTTTTAGCTTTTAAGTTTTTCCAAAGTTAAGCAATTTTTTCCTAAATGGTAGCGAGATTCTTAAGTTTTCGATATCTGAAACTAATATGGGGAGTAGCTTTGGGAAATTGCTGGTGCTAAATCCTTAACTTTTTTCTTAAAGTTGCAAACTTTGGTTGCGTTTACGGTATAAATTTTGCATTATTGAGTCATAAGTAGATAATACAAAATACCCAAAAGGATTTAACGATGGTTTGGTACACGGTTAGATGTTCATATAACGATTGGCAACGTGATTATAAAAGAAGCCACAGGGTTGCTCACGATCATGATGCACAAAAACAGTTCGTACTAGATGCAAAGACTGCCGCCGTCAATGAACTACATAGTTCAGGTCAAGGAATGTTTGCTAATGTCCAAATCAACAATATCGATACCACCGGAATTCAGGTCAATTTAGGAACGATCCTGGAATTAACTACAAACCGATTTAACATTGATTGTAGAAAATCTCTACATTCTAGTTAGATGAATTATCCAAGAATAAGGAGTCGTGTAAGAATAACCTGAACAGTTTTTTTGATGGAAGCTAGATTTCACAATCTATTTCAGATAAAATTTGTACAACTTAATTTTTACATGATGCCTAACCAGAGAATTTAGTTAAGATGAGAGTATGTATGAACTATATTGCAAATTTTGAGATCCCTTATGAAATAACTGACAAAGATGGTGTGGGTGTTCATTTGCTTACAGGTTTAAGGACAAGCGAAATTGCTCTCGCACCTAATTTCAAGATTGTCGAGGAGGAGCGATCCCCAGCAAATCTCCAAGCGTCTCACGAAATCAATAAGTCCCAGACCGACTTCACAAAGACACAGGAAATGAATCTTGAAGCCGAAGGCTCCAAGGACTCTATGAAAATTGGGTGGGGTCTTGACACACTTATTCAAAATTGCCTTACCAGCAAGAGTGTCATAGCCACCAGCATTGCGTCAATAGTAGCCGGAAAGGACTCTTATGATCGAAGTACAGTTTCCCTGAGCAAGGTGGCGAGGAATACGCTAGAGACCAATCCAGAGGATTTTAACAAAAGGTTCGGTACACATTTCATTGGTGGGTACAAGGTTGGTGCCAATTTCTACTCGGTTCTGAAATTTGAAACAAAGAGCATAACAGACCAAAGGGCGGTGGCTACCAATCTCAATGCTAGTTACCTACGAAAGATTGAGGGTCAAGGCGGAACTGGCAAGTATGGGCTGGATGAGACAACCACGAAGATGATATCGAAAGTTCAAGGAAGACTTTTTGCAACCGGCATTACCGTTAACGCGAATGTTTCTGACGTTGATGAGGTGGCTAGGGAATTCGCAGAATTTTCCAAGAATGCAATGAAGACTCCCACACGCATTACGGCGATATGCTATCCTTATTCCATGCTAGAAGATGTGCAAGATATTATGCAGAAGCATGGCAACCCAGGTCAATTGATTCCAGAGGTAGAGTATTCCCTTATCAATGCAATTTGTCAGGAGACACGCTCTGCAATGCGTGCTCTCTCAATGATTTCCTTGCTTAATTATATAGCAGAAGGTGTTCCTGCCTTGCAAAAGATCAGCGACAAATACCGTCATTTGCTTCAAGAAGAGATGGATGACTTCCGGAGCCTCTCACTATCCGAACTTCATCAGCCAAGCGAAAATTTGCTTACCGCGATCGGTTGGTCAAAAGAATCAGGGACTATCTTGTATGAGGGGCATTCAAAATCAACAGAGCTCTATCGCAACTGGGAATCCGACTTTGGAAATGCATATAATGACATCATCTAAATACTCGATTTAGATTTAATTAAGATTAACTTTAGAAAAGGAGAAGTCTAATGGCTGAAGCTCAGAATTTCCACGTAGCTGCAAAGAATCACACCCAGTTCAATTTTGAACCTGGAAATCAAAATATGAAGTGGGGTGACGTCTACGATAAGAAAAATATTAAGGCTCGGACGACAACTACCGATGTATTCTATGCACGTGGTAATCGTGATGTAGCATCTGGCACGGAAGGTAGCCTCACATATACGGCAAAAGAGAATTCTGGAACCACAATTACCTTCAACTGGGACATCCCTTGGGGGGCGGGTCAAGTGGAGTTAAACGTGACTACAACAGGCAATATTAAGTTGGAGAAGTCGTCTTTCACTGGTAATGAAGTCCTACGGAAGGTTGTAACAATTGTTATCAAGGATGATGCTCCCCTATTATGAACCAGGATACACCTAGAGTTGAGGAAAGAACATAATAATCCCAAGCGTTGGTAAATATTAAAGATGAATTGAACTAAGGAGTCGCGTAAAGATAACTTGAACAAATTACCCTAAAGAGCGATCGCCACTCTTGTAGTGCCGTTTCAAGCCTTAAATATTACTTTAGAAAAATGGTAGGATGCTGATTTTTCACAGTAAAGAGTCAAAAATCTATTCCACTATTTTAAGCTTGACGCGCCACTACTGGACTGTTTCATCTTAAATGTTGCATTAGAAAATGAGGGTATGGGGGGATGGGGTGATGGAGTGATTATGAGAAAAGCGCTTTGCACTATTTTAGGTGAAACAATCCACTACTACTGGTGACTGAAATCAGATAAACCTTCCCCATAGCGTAGCTTGGTGTCAGGATGAATGCTAATCAATCTTGCAGTTTCACACATAATCTGTTAAGATGTAAATGTTAAATAAATAAACAGTGGATGCTTGAAAAAGCATAATAGTTGTACTGCTGAATTCACAAAATCTGGTTTAAACAAGATACGAAAGTAGATTGTCTTTAAAACCAAATATTCCTGATGGATGGCAGGAAAAATCTGAACATAATATCAACGCCATTCACCCTGCAAAGTAAAAGCAGACCAATAATAAGGAGATTTCCAGTTAGTATCAGCAACCATCTCTAACTGTGCCCTTCTTAATGCTTCAGTTGCAGATAATTTCTCTTTCAACATCAACTCATAGAATTTACTCATCAATTCAGCAGTACCAGCATCATCTACATTCCACAAACTGACAAGTACTCGCGGTGTACCTGCATACATAAATCCTCTAGTTAATCCTACTAACCCTTCACCTCGTATGTGTTTACCTAATCCAGTTTGACAAGCACTCAACACCACCAAGTCAGCAGAAAAATCAAGGTTAAAAATATCATGGAGACGTAAAAATCCATTTAGGGAGTTTCCCTGTTTGTCTAGCATCGACAAAACAATGCCAGAAAGTTCAGGGTTAATACTATTTAGTAATCCGTGGGTGGCAAAGTGGATAATTTTGTATTGACTCAATTCGGGATTAGTGGCAGTAGTACGATTAGCAGTAAAATCAAAATACTTTTGACTTTCAGATTTCGGCAAAAGAGCAAGAATTGCTTCTGCTTCTGTTCGAGTACCTGGGAGTCTATCCCAAATTCCTACATCCAATTGTCGAGCTGAACGACTAAGGTTATATTGTTCCCAATTTTCGTTATGGGTTGAGATGGTAGTTTCCAATCGGGTATCATCAGAACTAAAAACAGGATCGGCAACGATGGCAATAGTTTTTGGTGCAGGTTTTCGTTGTTCGGTATCTCGGCGCAGAATACTTAATGTTGATGCAGAAGGAAGATTAACAATTTCGTGTTTGGCTATCAAAGGTAAATATTCTGCTTCTGATGAAGTGGTTGGTAGGGAAATTGCAGCAAAGGGAATGTAATGTAGAATGCCATCGCTGACAATTGCCAAGCGTTGATTTCTCAATTGAGAAGCAACAGGAGCTAAAATCATCTGATAAAGAGATTTAGAGGTTTCGACTAAGGAAGTAGAGTCTGCACGTCTATCGGTAACAGTGCGACGAAATTCTCTAACTGCTTTTTCAATTGATGCTTTTGGAGGTAGTTGATAACTAGAGATATTGTCTTTAGTAACTGCCCACAGAAAACTGCCTTTTTCCCCCAGATAATATTGTAAAAGCAGGGTATCATCATCCAGAATTTGTTGTTGAATTTGTTCTAAAGTTAGGGGTTGAGGTTGAGTCAAAGCAGCATAACTAGGACTTTTTTCTCGAATTTTTGTTTGAACTGCTTCATATTTACGGAGCAGAAATTGTTGCTCTTGTTCTATGGCTGTTTTTGCTTCTAAACTGTAATCTTCTTTGTTTAAAAGTTCTACCCTTCGTCGTTCAATTCCATCTAATTGTTGTTGTAAACTTTGCTCTTGAATCACTAATTCTGGGTCAACTCCTTTGCGAATATCGGTGTTAGCTTCGGCGAGAAGTTCGAGGAGACTTCTAGCTTTAGAACGTTCACTAATATTAAGTGCTTGACCATCGTATCCTTTTGAAGGATCTTGTTGATGGAGTTCCATTAATAAGTCGATATAAAATTCATAATAGTCTTGTTTAGAGGCAAAAAATGTTTGACGTTCTTGTGAAGAATCTTTCTTCGTTCGTGTTTCTTCAATTAAATAAATTGCTGTTTTAATATTAGTTAAGGCACTGTCGAGATTACCTTTTTTTCGTTCGACTACGGCAATACCAAACAGATTTTCTGCTCTGGCTTCAGTATAGTGAATTTCTAGCAAATCTAGGGATTTTTTAAAGAACTCCAAAGCTTTTTCTAGTTCTCCTAAATCTGAGTAAACTTTACCTATATCTTTATAAACCCAGGCTTTTACACCATAATTTAGAGCTTGCTGGAAAAATTCCAAGGCTTTTTCTAAATCTCCAAGTTCAAAGTAGATTTTACCAATATTATGATAGATGAATCGGAGGTTAAAAGAGTAATTACTTTGGGAAGTTGTTAGAACTTGTTGGTAAAAATTCAAGGCTTTTTCTAAGTTTCCCAATTGTTGGTAAAGTTCAGCAATTTTCTTCAGGATATTCGTTTGTTTTCCATGATTTTCCAGTTTTTGATAAATTTTCAAAGCTTGGTTGTAGAATTCTAATGCTTTTTCATCTTCTAATTCTGAGTAGCGATCGCCTATTTCAGTCAGCATTAAAGCTTCTTTACTGCGATTATTAATTTTCTGGGCAATTCTCAATCCTTGATGGAAAAAATCTAAGGCTTGTTGATAATTTCCGGCACGGGAATAAACTCTGGCAGTCCAGGTAATATTGTCTATTTCTCCTTCAGAAAAACGACTTTCTTTGTAAAGTTTCCTGGCTCGATTAAAAAATTCTAATGCCTGTTTTGCATCTCCTAATTCTGTATAATCTTGACCAACACGCATCAGACCAAACTCTTCTCTATCTACTCCAAGTTTTTGATAAAATTTCCAATATTGATTGAAAGATTCTAAAGCAGTTTTTGTTTGGCCAATTTGATAGCATAACCTACCAATTTCCCTAAACCTTTCTGAGTTTTTCATGGTTTTTTCTCGGAGCATTTTTTGAGCATAAATCAGGGATTTATTGCAGTAGTCAAAAGAATTTTCTGAGTCTCCCAAATAGGCATAAATTCGACTCATTCTAATCAACATATCTAGGGTTCGTGCTTCTCGCCAGGGAGCATCAACTTCTTCCTCGTAAATTGGTAAAGCTTGCTGATAAGAATCCAAAGCTCTTTTTAAATCTCCTAATGTCGTATAACTTTCTCCAGTTTTATAAATTGTCCAAGCTTCACCAGAACGGTCTTGATTATTTTGATAAACTTTTCGCGCTTGATTAAAGGTTTCTACTGCCTGATCAAAATTTTCTAATTCATAATAAAGCTGACCAATCTTTCTCAAAATTAATGCTTCTTTTTTGTAATTCCCTAATTTTTGAGAAACAGGGATTGCTTGTAGATAAAACTTCAAAGCTATTTCTTTTTCTCCCCACTTTTTGTAGGTTAGACTAATGTCAATCAAAGTATTGATTGCTTTTTTATATTCACCACTTTCTTGATGAACTTTTCCGGCACGATTAAATGCTTCTAAAGCTTTCTCTTTATTACCTAATTCGTAGTAGATTTTACCAATCTTTGTGAGAGTAAACCTTTCTGAACTAAAATCCTGAATTTCCCGATAAAAACCAACAGCTTGAGTATATGATTCTACTGCTTTTTCTTGATTTTCTAATTGGTTTTCTGATGTATTTTCAGCAGTATAGAGATAGCGAGATCCAATTCTGTCAAGAGTTCGTGCAACTTCGGCAAGATTCCCAATTTTTCGGTAAGTTTTTAGTGCTTGATTAAGACTATCAAATCCTTTTTCATAATCGTTCAAACTAAAAAAATAGATATTTGCAATCTTGCGGCAGAGATTTGCTTCTTCCAGAAGATTTCCCTTTTCCTGATAAACTTTAACAGCAGAATTTAAAAATTCTAGCATTCTTTCGGAGTTTTCTTGTTCTCCGTAGCGTTCAGCAACTTTAATCAAAAAACTTGTTTCTCCTTCAATATCTTCCCATTTTTGATAAACTTTTCTAGCTTGTTTATAAACTTCTACTTCTTTTTTATCTTCTGATAATTGAGAGTAAATTATTCCCATCTGAAACAAAATAACAGACTGACGATAATCAAATGTTAATGCTGTTTCTGAGTCTCCTAATTCAGAATAAAATTGACTAACTTCCTGAATTTTTTCTAATTGTTGCTCATATAATTCTAATGCTGTTTCTAACTCTCCTGAAAAATAGTAAATTCTACCTAAGCGTTCGAGAACTTTAGCCTCTCCAATACCATCTCCGATTTCCTGATAAATCTTTAGTGCTTGATTATAAAACTCTAATTCTTTTGGCCCATTATCTGACATAAAATAATAATAAGCCATATTAATAAAAGTCAGTGCTTCTCCCTGAAAATCCTCAATTTCTTGGTAAATTTTCAAAGACTGATTATGAAATTTCAAGGCTTTTTCTTGATTGTCAGACCACCAATATCTAACTGCAATACTTAATAGTTTTGCTTCAGCTTGACGTGCCGCAAAATTATCATCATCCGAAGATTCATAAATTTCCTGATAAATTGCTATAGCTTGATTAAATAAATCCCAACCAGCTTGGTCATTCCTATACTCAATGAGATTCAACTCACTCAGTTCACCTAAAATTAGAGCCTCTCCTTTTTTATCTCCTATTTCTTGATAAATTGCTAAAGACTGTTTGAGTAATTTCTCTTTTTCGTATTCATCCCTGTAACTTTGAGCAATTTTATTAAAAATATTTGCTTCTCCTTGCCGTGCAGCAAATTTATCAATATTAGGATTAGCAGAATTATTAATTTCCTGGTAAATTCCCAGAGATTGTTGATAAAAATCACTGGCTTTTTTGCCATTGTTACGTTGTTTATCCAAGAATAATTTTTTCCAACTAGAATTGATGGATAAATTATTCGTTAATGCCAATTGCTGTTCTTCTTTGAGTTGTTCTAACTCGGCTAAATAAACATCTCCAATTTCACCCAAAGTAAATGCTTCCTGAATCGGATTTCCTATTTCTTGATATAGAGATAAAGCCTCTTTGTAACTTTCTAATGCGAGAGTTTTTGCGCCTAGTTTTTTATAAATTGATCCTAACTTCAGTAATATTAATGCTGCTTGAGATTTATCTCCTGAAGATTGAAATGTTAATAATCTTTGTTCTAAATTTTTAATAGCTTGTAACTGAGAATTAATTGTTTGTTTCTCCCTCAGTTTTTTTACTTGGGAAAAAAGCTGTTCTTGAGGAGTAAAAGATTGATTATTTGTGGATTTTGTTTCTATAAATTGAAATAATTTGCGATGATTTTGCCCAGACTCTGCTCTTACAGATTCTGAAGATATTAAAATGTAAGTAAGTAAAATTAAGTATCGTAACATAACTTTTGTTTAGGGTGTATCTCAACGCTACTTCCTATTCACAAAATGAGAAAATATTGAAGTCAAAGGCAGGGAGTAGGGAGTAGAGAGTAGGGAGTAGTGAAAACTCAAGAGGAATCAGGAGTTGTAGAAGACTTACAAAGGAAAAATTATCTCTTAACTTGGGTGCCCCTACCAAACCCAAGATACTCACTTTTTTAGCCTGATCAGGCTAAAATCTGGTACTTTTTCACCACTTAAAAACCCTAAAACCTTGATTCAATAGTGCTTTGATATTTAATCAGCAAACTCTAATTATATTATGTCCGGTAACATCGGTATTGTAAAAGGGTAAGAATTGAGAATTGAGAATTGAGAATTTATAAATTTGCTTTGTCAGGCTTTATTGAAGGGTATTAACCCCGAAAAAACTTAAATTTCCTGTAGATATTCACCCTTTGGTTTACACGCTCTGATACCAGCGGACATGATATTAATAGTGATATTAGTCACGAAAGTTATTTATCTACTTCACTTTGTAATAGGTGATAACTCACTCTTCACAATACTGAAAAATCACTCTCTACTCCAACTTCAAGTCACTACCATAACCAAAAAAAACAGAGATGATTAAAGTGTAGAGTTTAAGGTAAGTCTCATGCCTCAAGTTACATTACTCCCTGGTGCAATTAACGAAATTATGGCCTCTGTTGCTGACAAATGTCCTCTAACTCAATCTGACCGTTATGGCCTTATGGCAGCGGTATTGGACAATTCTCTGACTGAAGAGGAGCGTTGTAGCATTGATAGATTGTTACGTTCTGTTGTGAAAGGAAAGGTGCAAGTAGCATAGAGTTGTCTATCCTGATTATGTCCAATTTCTCACAGCACTACAAGAAAGTATCAGGACAGTTGGCCAATTCACAAGGAACTGAGTGGTTATACTCAGCCATAGCAAGACCCAATCAATAAACAAGCTCTGAGATAAATTTTCCTGGAAAGAACTTTTAATCTTTATATCGATACATAATTAACAGGGTAAATTTTTAGGGACTTCATTTAAGTAATTTGGCAAGTTTTTATTAAGTTCATGTAAAGTAGAAAAGTTCGGTATTTTCACCCCTGGCAGTTTCAGAAATTTTCAGCCAGAATAGAAACGTAGAAAAAAAGTTAATCGTTCATCTTCTCATCAGAAGACGGAAGTAAGGACACATCCTGAAGGAACGCGCCTCAATTTCTCTGCAAGTATAGGAGGCAGTACCGATGAAACTTACATATCGTGGCGTTAGCTATCAATATAATCCCCCTGCTGTAGAAACAGTCCCTGGTGTAGCAGTAGGAAAGTATCGTGGGGTAGATATTCGATTTCGGAATACTAAGAAAGCACCCGTGATGCAACCCCATTATAATTTGACCTATCGTGGCGTGAAATATAACAATCAACCCAATACTGATAATGTTTCTATGTCTGAGAAATCTCGTGTATTGGCAATAGAAACTGAACGTGCAGAGATGAAACGTGGTCAGTCAATGTTGGGTAGAGCGGTGCAAGAGTTAGGGTTATCTGTTTAAACAGTTATGAGTTATCAGTAGGTCGAATTATAGCTTACACTTCCAACGCCCTGCTTGTCTTAAAATAAGTAATTGTTCTCAATGATGACCGACAAATGATAAAGATTGCCTCCTATTTCCCTAGTTTGTTCTGAGGAATAGGAGGTTTAATGGTTTAATGGTTGTATTCCACAGGAGAATATCGATATTTTCTCAATTAATGAATAATGAGTAATTGTTAATTATTCATTATTCAGGCGTTGGTGATTTCGGCTATGATTATGTTTTAATGGTGATGGCCTAGCGATTAACTAAAAAGCATTTTATATTTGGCAAAATTTAGGTTTCATAGCTTGATTCGCCAACGCCAATGCAATTTAAAATTGAAAATTTTTTTTTCATATTTAACTTAATAACAAGTATTGAACCGGATTTTATATAAGTCCTATTTGAGTTAAATTCTTCCTCAGAAAAACTATTCTGGAGTCTTCTGTAATTCAGGTCTTTCCTCAGCAACTATTGCCTTTTCTACAGGACAAACTTCCAGACAAATTCCGCAGTCAATACAGGTATCAAAATCAATCCAATACCAATCAGTTCCCTTTGTATTTTTACCAGGCCCTGGATGAATACAAGCAACTGGACAAGCATTAACACAGTCAGCAACACCTTCGCAAATATTAGTAACAATTGTATGTGGCATTTTCGTTTTTTAGTTTAGTTAAAAAGTAAGCATTTCCTGCGGAATGCTGCGTAAACAGCGGTCAGCTAGCCTCTTGCCTCGTGGGGAGGAGCTTCGTTTTTTCGTATAGGGAATGCTCCGCATTCATGTCGGCGACAGCCGAAACATGTCGCGAAGCGAAACAGCTATCAGCTATGAGTTATTAACTCAATTATGGAGTAAATTAGGGAAAGTACCCTGAACAACTTTTTCCTTCTTCTTCCTTCAATTTAGCTTTGACAAAAATTCCTCATAAATTTGAGACTTAGAAGCAAAAACATAATTAGGAGTAGAAACTGTCATATCTGTACCACCTACTTTTCTCAGATGGTTAATTGCTGGCAATAACATATTTTGTTTTACCACAATTGTGACAGCATACCAGTCATTTTTTTCTCCAGAATATACCTTAGCAATAGTCGGTCCTTGCAGACCAGAAATACCAGTTAATTCACTTTTATACATGAGGCGATCACCTATTTCATCTGCTGATTTTCCATCCACATTTGCCGTGATTGAAACATATTTTTTCGACTCCATCTGTGCTTCCATCAACTCTAAAAATACTTTAGTTGTTTCCAACTTAATTTCGCTTTCTTGTAATAACCTTTTATTACCAATTAAACAAGCTTGGGAGTCTAGAAGTATACCTCCTTCAATTTGCTTTAAACGATTTTCTCTAAGAGTTGTACCAGTGCTAGTTATATCAGCAATCATATCAGCATATCCCATACTTGGTGCCGCTTCCATTGCACCTTGAACTGCTACTAAAGAAAAATGTACAATTAATTTTTCGTAGAGCCATTTTTGGGTTAGATGATGATATTTAGTAGCAATTCTCAAATTTTTTCCTTTATCTCTAAATAAGAGAGTTAACTCTGCTAAATCTTCTATAGAAGAAACATCTACCCAACTTTCAGGAACAGCTAAAACTAATTTACATTTACCATAGCCTAATTTATCCCAAATGACTATTACATCATCATGGGATTGACTTTCTTCAGAAACCACATCATAACCTGTAATTCCTAAATCAACACTTCCTTCTTCTACCTTTGTAAAAATATCTGCTGCTCTTTGAAATAAAATTTTCACTTGTGGCAAAGCAGGAATTGAACCAAAATATTGTCTTTCATTAGGTCTAGATACACCTAAACCACAAGCTGACAATAAGTTCATTGTTCCGTTTGCTAAAGCACCTTTACTTGGTAAGGCTATTCTTAAAATATTATCTTTTGTCATTTAATTTATCAGTTATCAGTTATCAGTATATTCTGCTAAATTAGGAGGCTTCAAATTCAGTTATCAGTTATCATTTATCAGTTTCTCTAGTTAAATTAGGTAAAGTTGATTTTTTTCATCCTCTTAAGGTGGCATGCTTTATAAACATCTTTACTTAACAAAAAACTTGAAAAAACAGACAAGTTATATATCAGTCTTTTGAGAAGCTTTTGCTAGAGAAAAAATGTATTTTTCAATAATACATTTTTTTGAGAACTTCAGTAGTTTTACCCATACTTTTAATTCTTTGAAATATCTCAATACTAATTTGCCCTTTAAAGGTAATAAAGCTGTTAACGTAGTTCTTCTGTAGGAGGATAGCTGACCGTTGACGGCTGAATGCTTATTCAATATTTCTAACTTGATTTAGCACTTCATGCAATTCTAAATTTTTTTGTTCCCCTGAATCTAGATTTTGCAAAAGCACTTTATTTCCTTGTTTTTCGGCAGAGTTGATAATAATTACAAATGGAATATTCTGCTGATTCGCATACTCGATATTACTCTCAACATCTCTTCCTATCACATCAGTTTCTACTCGCAAACCTAGCTGTCTTAATTTTTCAGCTACTTCTACAGAATAACCATAATATTCTGAACTAATTGCAACTATCAAAATTTCCACAAATTGATAATTATTTAAACTCAAATGAGCTTTTTCTGCTAATTCTTTTCTAAGTTCTTCCATCACATAAGAAAAACCAGTCGCTGGAGTATCTTTTTTACCTCCTAAACTGACAACCAAATCATCATACCGACCTCCACCACATAATTTTCTTTCTAGTCCTAACTTACTGTCATAAATCTCAAAAACCATACCTGTATAATATTGAAGACCTCGACTAATTCCCAGGTCAAGACTAATACGATTTTTGTCGATATTAAAAGCTTCTAAACTTTTCAAAATATCTTGTAATTGTGCCAATCCATAACCATCAATACTATAAGCTGAAAGCAGTTTTTCTGTTTCTTTGAATATGGCAACTGGCTCTCCTTTTAATTGACTCAATTCAGTCATAAACTCTAGTGCTTGATTTAATTGTTGAGTTTGGTCTTTATGTTTAATCTTCACTAACAAACGGTCAACTATTTCTTCTGGTGGGCGAGTGCTTGTGAGCCCAATATTCATGCTTTCCAGAAACTCAAAAATTGCTGTTCGAGCCTCACTTTCTTCTAAACTTTGGAGAATATCTTTAATTTTAGTTGTTGTTGTATTTGTATCTAGTTCTTGTGCAATATCTTTCTTAAAAGCAGGATAAATTTCAGAAAGTCGATTTTCTACAACCCCTTTTCCCTCTGTTCTTAAAGTTTCCATCTGAGTAAGTAGAAAACTACGAAGGCGACTATCTAGCTGAAGATGGTCAAGAAAATTATTGAGAATTCCAACGTGGCCGATAAATGTTTGATATTCAGTTAAACCTAGACGATCTAAACCTTGACAGGCCATAGAAATAACTTCTGCATCAGCGATCGTTCCTGTGGCCCCAATTAATTCTATTCCCATTTGGGTAAATTGCCGATATCTTTCTTTCTGAGGCTGTTCATAACGAAATACTGGCCCAGTATAATAAAGTCGCATTGGCAGAGGCAGTTCTTGGAGATTGTCCAAATAGGCGCGAACAACTGAAGCAGTAAATTCTGGTCTTAGACAAAGGCGACGGTTACGGTAAACGAAGTCGTAGAGACGAGAAATAATGTCCTCACCAGATTTTTTTAGATATAGTTCGGTATATTCTATGAGTGGCACATCTATGGGTCGATAACCATAAGATTCAAAATTGCTACTCAGTGTACTTTTGATTTGTTGATCGATCTGGTAGTTACTTGGGAGGATGTCGTTAACTCCTCTGACTCTTTCTACTTTTGTAGTTTGCATAGACAAAATATCAAAGATTGTGGTTTTCTCATCGGAATTTTGACACAGATGTATCAGGGCACAATTATTTTATCTCTATCTGACAAGAAAGCCTCTACTAGATAGTTTAATTTCTCTGTTGTCAAGAAAATTTTATATTTTTTAATCTTTAGCCTTGGCAAGCGATTGCTATCCTAATACACTAATAGCTGATTTTTGTCTATATTCAAGAAAAAATAATTATGTATTCAAACCTCCCTAATAGCTGGTTTCGTGTTGCCAGAAGTGAAGATTTATCTGCCAAAGGAGTTATACCACTTCATTACTTCGGAAAAGATTTTGTACTATTTCGTACAGAAGATGGCAAACCTCATATTTTTGAGGCCCACTGTCCCCACTTAGGCGCTCATCTGGCTTATGGAGGTAGAATAGAAGGCCAAACTCTGAGATGTCCTTACCACGGTTGGCTCTGGGATACAAATGGACAATGTTCTGCTATTCCTTATCCTGATAAAGCAAAACCTAAAGCAAAAATACAGAGCTGGCCTGTACTTGAGTTGAATGGTCTAATAATGATGTATTACCATCATCAAGGAAAATTACCAGACTGGGAAATACCTCAAATACCAGAACTAATTTCTAGAGAATGGACACCCCTACGTTTAGTCCGTCAGTGGAAAGTGCGTACCACCCTTCAAGATTATATGGATAACAGTGTAGATGTCTCTCACTTATATAATTTGCACAGCCGTACTTTTAAAAGCGCTCATAGTCATGGAGTAGAAATTGACGGACCGATTTTAACTCATAGAATGTCTCAGAAATATAATTTATCTTCTTTAGCAGCAGGAAAATTAGTATTAGAAGATGGTTCAGTTACTACTATTTATTACGGACCTGCTTATGATGTGAGTTTTTACTGGACGGAAGGAAAATTAAAGCTAGGTTTATTAACTATTTTTACAGGCACACCAATAGACAATGAATATCTTGATATTGCCATATTTTATAGTGTGAAAAAAGTTCTACCTTTTCCTTTAAGCTTGATTTTAAATAAGATGTTAAAACAGGATGTTTTAGAAACTTTTGAACAAGATGTTAGTATTTTAGAGAATAAAAAAGATATTCATAATCCACCCTTATATCAAGATGATGGTCCGGTGCGTCAGTCTCGAAATTGGGCGAGTCAATTCTATTCAGAAAACTCTCTAACATCACAGACTTCAGTTCAAAAATAAATGGTATTAGGCGATCACGTAGTAGTGCTACACACTATCGCCACCCTAGAAACTTTATCTAAAATCTAAAAACTGTTGCGCAATAGTTTAATTAATTCTCAACCTAAATTCAGTCAGGCGATCGCCACCCTACAGACTTTATCTAAAATCTAAAAACTGTAACGTAATAGTTTAATTACAGCACTTTTTAGGATGGTGAGGTACAGTTAAATACTAATATTTATTCCCTATTTACTAAAGTGATAAAACTATGTACCTCACCAACTCTGAAACTGCTGTAATTCTCAATCTGTAATAGGGCGAGCGCGTAGCGATGCGTAGCACTATTGCCCCTCTCCCTACTTTATCTAAAATCTAAAAACTATAACGCAATAGTTTAATTAATTCTCAACCAGGACAACTTATACCATTTCTCAAAAATCTTGCTATATTTAATTGGGTGGGGAAGTGTGGGAAGTGTGACAGGTGTAGGGAGAAGTAAACATAATAATAATTAACATTAACTGGCTAATAATTACGGGAAAAATTATTTTGCTTGTGCTAATTACTTAATAACTGAAGTGTTACACAAGTATAGCATTACTTTTGGTAATTGGTATTAGAGGATGCGACATTGCTGAACTAAGGGATTAATCTTTGCAGAAAAGGTAAATCCCATTTTTTCCTTCCTCAATTCCAATCTGCACCCTATAGAAGCCCTAAGTGGATCTATTTTTTTATACATGATGGGGGTGGGGAGTGTGGGGAGATGGCGGCCTAGATTCTACCTTTTTTCCCTATTTGATTTCTTAATCTCCTGACTTCCTCTCCTGGCTCCCCTCCTGAGAGGGGCGTGGGTGGGTTGGGTTAGGGGTGGGTTGACTCCTGACTCCTGAGCCAAAAACTCGCAACTTTGCCAAGATACACTTAGGGCTTCAATACAATGCCGACGATGCTACCCTCCCTACTTTATCTAAAATATAAAAACTGTTGCGCAACAGTTGAATTAATTCTCAACCTAAACCAAACAATACTATTATCACGCTTAGTATAAATGCTATAGAAAAGAGCCTGTATCTTTGATACAAGCTCTTCCAAAAAAGTCTAGAAATATTATCTAATTTAATAGTGAATATTATTCACTAATATTTTCCCAAAGATAACTACTGAATTTTCACCTTAGCTCCAGCTTCCTCTAATTGCTTCTTAATATCTTCAGCAGCTTCTTTAGCAATTCCTTCTTTCAGTGGCTTAGGTACAGACTCTACCAACTCTTTTGCTTCTTTCAGACCTAGACCTGTGATGCCACGAACCACTTTCAGAATAGCAATTTTCTTATCTGCTGGAAACTCTTCAAGAATTGCATCAAATTCAGTTTGCTCTTCCTCTGGTTCCGCTGCTGCTGCGGCACCAGGCGCTCCTGGCATAGCCATAGGCATCATCATACCACCACCACCTGAAGCTGCAGTAACTCCAAAAGCATCTTCAATTTGTTTCACTAATTCAGATGCTTCTAGCAGAGAAAGTGACTTAAGTTGTTCTAGAATTTCGTCAGTTTTTGCAGACATTATTAATCTCCTATTTGTTGTTAATTTACAATTATTTGTTGACGATTATTTTGACTATTTATTATCTGAACTTTAGTCATAAAATTGATAAAATATCAGTCAAAAAAATCACTTTGAAGAAGGAAGCAGGAAAAAAGAAAGCTTAAATTTCCTATAAAACTCATTTTGGCTCTCTACCAAGATTCAATTTTTTAGCAGGAGTGCATCCTTACGAAAAAAAGGTTGAAAAATATAGCAATATACCTCATCTCCCCTACTCCTCTGATCTCCTATTCCCCTTGTTGTTCCTTTTCGGAAACTGCTTTCAGAACCCTACTTACAGTAGCTGGAACCTCATTAATACCAGTAGCAAGTTGAGTAGGTACAGCATTCAATGTACCAGCCAACTTACTAGCAATACTATTAATAGAACCAGCAATCTGAGCAATTAACTCTTCCTTAGAAGGTAGATCGGCGATCGCTTTGACTTGATCTTGAGTCAGCACTCGCCCTTCCATGACGCCACCCTTAAATTCTGTTTTCTTGGTGGCTTTTTGGAAGTCTTGGTATGCCTTGATAGCACCACCAATATCATCCTTTAGGAATAGGAAAGCATTAGAACCCGCCAGTAACTGTTCCATAGGTTGCCAGTTACTATCTTCTTTAACGGCAATTCCCATCAAAGTATTTTTAGCAACTGAACAAGAACTACCTGTGGGTATTAGTCGCCGACGCAGATCTGTAATCTCAGCAACAGATAGCCCTTGATAATCAATCACCAGGGTTAGCTGACTTTCACTCAAGTTTTGCTTGATATCAGCCAACATTTCCTGTTTTTGTTCTTTAGTTTTGCCCATATTTATCACCTGCTTTATAAAACTGATACAAAGTGTCACATAATGTGACAAATTGATGTTTACTTCCTGCTTCCACTGAGGCCGTCGGCGGTTGCTCATCCACAGGCATTGACGGTCAAGCCCACCGCATTTATTAGATTCAAGCTCCTTGACAAATCAAAAGCCCCGGCAGATTTTGGTATCTGCCAGGGCTAAGAATTATAAAATTCAAATCAAGCAATTAAATTAGGGTCTTTGACAAAACCCTTTATTGTTATCTTTGAATAATTAACTCTTGAACCTCGGCAGGAAATTAAGCTATTAGCACCTGCTGTCTTCAGCTCTTTAATTTTGATTTTTTAGCTTGAAAAATCTAAGTAAATTTAAATTAAGCTGCTTCCGTTAATTTTAGATCCCGCAAACTATTAACTTCAATTTCTATTGAAGGCCCCATTGTTGATGATATAAATACACTACGCCAGTAGCGACCTTTGGCACCAGAAGGACGGTTGCGGTCAATACACTCTTGTAGAGCTTTTAAGTTTATCAGTAAATCTTCTGCGGAAAAAGAAGCTTTACCAAACATAACATGAACAATACCAGTTCGGTCTGCCCTAAATTCTAACTTACCTGCTTTAAATTCGTCAATTGCCTGTGCCAAGTCAAAAGTTACAGTACCGCCTTTGGGAGATGGCATTAAACCTCTCGGTCCGAGTAAACGACCTAGTTTTGCTACTTGAGGCATCACATCAGGTGTAGCGATTAATCTGTCAAATTCCATCATACCTTTACTAATTTGTTCAATTAGCTCTTCTGAACCTGCTAAGTCTGCTCCTGCTGCTAGAGCTTCGTTAACTTTCTCACCTTTGGCAATGACGGCAATTCTAATTGTTTGACCTGTTCCCTTGGGTAAGGCTACTGTAGTTCGTAGTTGTTGATCTGTATATTTAGGATCGATCCCTAAACGAATATGAGCTTCTGCTGCTTCTGGAAATTTTGCTGTAGCTGTTTCTTTTAAAAGTTGAAGCGCCTCTTCTGGTTCATAAGCTCGCTCTTCTACTTTTTTTCTCAGTTCTTGTAATCTACGAGATACTTTTTTTGGCATTTAATCCTCCTGGGGTACTTAACGAAGCTCTGCTTCTCCCCCTATATCAATTTACTTTTATGTTTACTTTAGAATCGAGATACTGAGCTAGGAATTGATCATATAGAATCAATCAGCGATCGTAATACCCATATTTCTTGCTGTACCTGCCACAATTTTCATTGCAGCTTCAATGTCATTAGCATTGAGGTCTGGCATTTTTGTCTGGGCAATTTCTTGGAGTTGAGCTTGGGTAATAGAGCCTACCTTTGTCTTCTGTGGCTCACTTGAACCACGTTCTACCCCTGCTGCTTTTTTGATTAATACTGCTGCAGGCGGAGTCTTCAGAACAAAGGTAAAACTACGGTCTTCATAAACTGAGATTTCTACTGGTACTACTGTACCTGCTTGGTCTGCAGTTTTGGCGTTATACTCCTTACAAAACGCCATAATATTCACACCATGCTGACCTAAAGCTGGACCAATAGGAGGAGAAGGGTTAGCCTTTCCTGCCGTAATAGCCAACTTAATCAGCGCCACGACTTTTTTTGCCATTAGTTATGTTTTTCTACCTGATTAAACTCTAATTCTACAGGCGTATCACGTCCAAAAATGGATAATAGCGCCTTCAATTTACTTCTTTCTGGACTTACTTCTATCACATCACCTTCAAAGTCTTTAAAAGGCCCTGAAAGAACTGTAATGTGGTCTCCTTCTGCCACTGTTACTTTTAGCACTGGCTCTTGCTCTTGAGCTCGCCTAAATATCCTCTCTACCTCTGAAGGACTTAGAGGTAATGGTTTAACATGACCGCGACCCCTTCCGTAGCGACGCTTTTGTTCAGCCCCTACAAAGTTAATCACATTTGGAGTACTTTTGACAACCTGCCATGCTTCGTCATCAATTCTCCATTCTTTTTGTTCCTCATTCCAATTTAGCTTCATTTGTACTAATACATAGCCAGGAAAAACTTTTTCTTCACTATGTTGGCGACTACCATCTTTACGAAGCTTAATTGCAGGTGTATGAGGAATCTCTATTTTTAATATTTTATCTGTAACATCAAGAGTTTGAATGCGCTGAGATAAATTAGCTTTAACCCGTTTTTCACAGCCAGAGGCGACTTGTACTGCATACCACCGTAGCTGTCCTCTAACAAACTCTGTAGTTTCTTCTCCTCCTTGGTCTGATTGTTTTGTCTCTTGTGTTTCTTCTGAATATAAATTCATCCAAACACCACCCCTGCTGCCCAACTAAAGAACTCATCTACTAGGTAAATGATTGTTGCTGAGAGAATAACCATCAATAGTACAGCAACAGACTCACTTATAAGTTGCTCTCTGCTTGGCCATACTACTTTATCTAGTTCTTCTTTTGTTTCTTGGAAAAAAGTTACAGGACTAAAACTTTCCTTATTTTCTTGTAATCTTGTATCCTCTTTTTTGGCCACAATAATTGATCTCTCCCCTAAGTTTGTGATATTTTTCTACCGCTAATGCTTATATAATAACGGTAGCTCTCTCAACCTCATGGTTATGGATGTGGTGCTTCAAAAGCCATCTAGTGACCAAGGCTCTACAGGAAGCAACAATAAGACCCACAGAAGCTCTTTTCGGCGGGTTAATGTTTTATTAGATACTGAAGCACTAATGTGCTAGTCTCACATTTTCCAACCCGTCAATTTTAAAGTTTCTGAGTGCCTCCCAGCAACTAAGTTTATTGCTACAAAATTTAAAGATATCATTCTACTTGATATAGCACCAGGATCGAAGGCCGAACCTCTTTCCTTTCTTATGCTTACTTCAAAGAATTTGACATCCTCCCCGACCTAAAGGCTGGTGGATTAGTACTGAGCCGTATATCCTCGACGAGTTGACGCTTCATTGGCTGCTGCTGCCTTGAGGGTAGTCTTACGCTTGCCTCCAAATACGTTTATAGTCTCGGAATGCCCCGCCGCGACTTATCCAGAATTTTCGTGGGTGTTTATTTATGCCTTCAAGGTGTGAAATACTCATTGACCTAAAAACTTCCCTTGTTATATTTTCAACTGAAGGAGTTTTAACATAAAATTCTTTTCTACAGTATTTATGATACAAGGCTGGTTTTGAAACCAATCTCACTATAACATGGAAAGTCAGCGGCTTATAGGCGAGGATTTGAACCCAATTTTTTGGTAATTGTCAGCCCAACAACCTTAGGCATACTAGCAAATTTCTAGGAGAAATGCAAGATTGATTGGCTATCAATCCTAACTATCCATTGCCAGGAGAGCCTTATTCTTCTGCCAATGTCTTAATAAATCTTTGGAGCAGGGAAGCTGACCTGAAATATAGACTTCCTCAGAAGAATATCGGTTTACTTGCCCTTACCTGGACATCTTAGAAAAGGAAAAAGTAATTTTAACTGACTGATTCAGCGCGCCCTGGAGGACTCGAACCCCCGACATCAGGTTTTGGAGACCTGCGTTCTACCAACTGAACTAAGAGCGCATAGTAGAGGTGTTAGATTAAATCTAATCTACCTCAACGACTCTGCTTAGTATAACATAACTTTTTATCAAGTAGCAGAGAATTTTTGAGATTCTTTTTGAAACTATAAAGGACGATCAAATCTTTGCTTCACACGAGTGGCCTTACCAACACGATCTCTCAAGTAGTAAAGTTTGGCTCTACGCACTTTACCCCGACGGATCAATTTAATACTAGCAATCCTAGGAGAATGCAGTAAAAATACCCTTTCTACCCCTACACCTTGAAAAACACGACGAACTGTAATAGTTTTGTTTATCCCTCCATTCCGCATGGAAATAATCGTACCTTCGTATGGTTGGACTCGTTCTTTTCCTCCTTCTATAATTTTGACTCCGATTTTTACAGTGTCACCTACATAAAGTTGGGGAATTTTCTTTTTAGAGTCTTGCTGGAACTTTTGTATTTCTTCAGCTTCAATCGAGGAAATTATTTCTTGGGCTTTCATCATACTTATTAAAACTCACAATCTATTATTATATATCAGGGAATAGGGAATAGGGAATAGGGAATAGGGAAAAAAGTATAAGTAGGTGGACAAAGTTATTTATATATAATATTTTTTGTTAATCCTTCGATTGCTCTGTGAAAGAGAAATCAAAAATGCACAATTAATTCTGTCCAGGTACTTAATCAGAGGTATTAAATCTTTACTATACCCCCCACCAAACCACCTTGTCTGACCCTAATTTGCACTTCCTTGTCTACTTTTCCTCAAGTCTACCAAGTCTTACTCTATTATCCTTTGCTTTCTTGTCCACTCAACGAAGAGAAGAAAAAAATTCCTTTGAGCCAATCCTTCTATTCCAGAAGAGGTAATTATTAATTATTTAACTTTTGTCCACCTTGTCTAATAACTGATAACTAAAATGAATCTATTAATATATTGTAGACAGAGGAGTGCGGAGACTTATAGGATGAAGCAATAAACTATTGTGAGCTTCAGATTAGCAAATATGGAACGGAAATTGACACTCCACAGACTAAAGTCACGTGGATTCTTAAGAGGAATAAATTTAACGGACTTTCCTCACGTCAAATTTTACCCTTAATGGCATAGCCAAAGATGCCTCTAGTCTGTCCGGAATAAACCCATTCAGGTTACTTTTGACTCCAATATTTGCCGCACCGTTAGCATCAGCATTTATCAATTTTCCTTGCTTAGTTTTGTACAAGCCACGTTTAATTCGTTTGCCACTAAAACTATATTCTGTTGGATTATCAGCATTGTAAACAGGCATCTCATCCTTGTCTAGAAAACTCGCTTTAGACGTATAAGATTCCTCAAGTTCAGTGTAAGTTAGTCCGTATCTATCACACATAGCTTTTAGTTTGAACTTAAAGACATTGTGTGGTATTTGTACAAATTTATGGTTAGTTTTTTTACCTAAGTTGATATTTTTTTTCATGCCCGGATTAACACCTACAACAATATTGGATATACTGTTATCTATGCACCAGTTGATTAAATATCTAGCAGCTTTATTTAAGTAATCTCTAACTTTATTGTTTCGATTTACTGTAATGCTAACTTGCTTTTTGGTTGATTTTTTAATACTTTGCTTATCCTTTACAGATTGTAATCTAGCATTTTCTTTGTTGTACCACTGGTTAATTGATTTAAGTTTTCTACCGTCCAAAATAAACGATGACCCAGTATTTGATACACAAGTTGCTAAATTGTCTAAACCCAGGTCTATTGCTAGTGCATTATTAGATTTTACTACTGGCCGTGGTTCCTCTTCTGTAATAAATTCTACTTCAAAAAACCAGGCATTAAATCTAGGAATTATCCTAACTTCCTTGAGATTCTTATCAGCTAATCTTTGAGGAAAAGGGATTTTTACTGCACCATATTCAGCTTTAAATTTCCTAGACATTGGGATATTGAAATATCCATCTTTTACCTTAATTCGAGGTATTATTAGAGGGAAATAACCTTCCTTATTTAGATATCTAGGTAATTGTATTTGCTCAAACCTATATAGTCCTTCTTGAGTTTTTTGGATTAAGTTAAAAAACGACTTAAAAGACCTATCTACAACTTTTAAAGTTTGTTGTGCAATATCAGTTTGAAGTAGCCGATAATTTTCATTATCTTTGCAGTAATGGTAATTTGACTCGTACCTTAAATATCCACCCTCAGCAAAATAGAATTGTCGCACAGAATAAAGCCCTACATTGTACATATTTTTTGACAATCTGCACAATTGCCTTAAGGCTTTAAATTCTTGGCTAGACAAGTTTCTAATTTTGTTTTTTTGGGTTAAATACATAATTTTGTTTTCGCCGTATAATAACTATTATAGCGAAAACCTTCATAGACGTCAAGGCAATTGCGCTTTCTTACCCGCGCCCGTCGTTTTCCTCCAGTCATTAAAACAGGCTGGTTTCACACTTACCGAAAAATTAAGATGAATACTCAACCTTCAAATCAGGGAGCCGAAACCCCTCAATCAGCAGAAGAAGTCCTGAAGTTAGTGATTCAAGACTTGGACAATGTTCGTCAAAATTTAACAAATCAGTTAGGCCAAGATATAAACAGACTAAGAGTAGAGAAAGAAGAGCTTAATGAGGATGTAAATAGATTACGGAAACAATATGAACAGTTGCAATCTCAACAACTAGAATCTCTGTCTCAGCGACAAATAGCCCAGCAACAATTATGGCTTAAACAACTCGCTCAAGTTCTGGCCAATAATTTGCAACAACAGTTAGGCCATAAAATTAGAGAATTAAGGGAAAATGTTGATCCAGGATTACAACCAGGTAGTTTTCCAGGTGGAGAATTATCAGGATTACAACCAGGTGGTTTTCCAGGTGGAGAATTATCAATGAATAATCCTCCAGATAGCTATTATGAGTCTGCTAATGAGTTGGGATATTCCTTGTCTGCTACTTTGAGCAGAACATTCGATACCCTAAAACAGGAGTTGGACAGTTACGAAAGTGACCTTTCTATACAACTAAATAATATGCGTGGTATGGAACAGCAGTGTGAGGTCATTCTAGAAACTTTGGTGAGTCGTCTTCAGGCACAACTGGAAAACAATAATGTCGTTTCATCTGAAACTTATCAAAATTCTCAGTCTGGAGCTAGGAACTCAGTCAATACTAATTCTTCACAAACATCAACTCCTGTTGAGTCGCCAGAAAAACAGTCCGTACCTAAACCTGAATCTACTCCTAAACCCCAAAAGTCTGCTTCTCAAGTTCAGATGGGTTTAATTTTGGCTCTACTTTCAGCAGCAGTATTATCTTTATTTAATGTTTGTGTCAAGATAATCTTCAATACACCACCACAACCACATCAAATTTTTAGTGGTTTATTTTCAATGCCAGGATTAATTAACCCCAATATTGGTAATTCTTTATTAATTTTATTACTACGACTCATAGTAGTAATGTTATTGATGCCTATAGTCGCAACATTTCTTTATCCTGCTGTTTGGAGTGATATTGAGCATTTCATCAAATCCAAAGATTTTTCTTTATGGTGGAAAGTTATTGGTAGTGCTTTCTTTTTGTTTTTATCTCAGGTATTAATCTATATTTCTATTGGTAATATACCTACTGGTATTGCCATTACAATTTTCTTTATTTATCCAATTATTACTGTTTTATTATCTTGGGGATTATTTGGCGATCGCCCTTCTCTTGTCAGAATTTGTGCGATGGTTATTATTGGTTTGGGAGCAATTTTAGTTATTCCTAGTGGAGCTGGTAATTATCAACCAGGAATCTTGGCTGGAGTAGGTGCTGGTATTACTTTTTCTGGATATGTTTTACTAACACAAATGTCAGCAGGAAAGCTTCACCCTATTCCCTTTAGTTTAGTTAATTTTGCAGGGATTTTTGTATTTTCTGCTTTAGGTTTAATGATGCCTAAACCTGCAGAATGGTCAGCGAATATTGATCCTACTGTGTGGTCTGGTTTAATTGTTGGTGGTATTATTCTAGGAATTTTAGCAATTGCTAGCTATGTATTAAATAATTTTGCTATTAGATTTGCTGGAGCAGCAAGAGCATCTATTGTTGGTACTTTTGGTCCTGCTTTAACTGCTTTACTTGCTCTTTTTACTATTGGAGAAGTATTAGGAGTAAAAGAGGTTTTTGGCATGATATTGGTAATTATTGGTGTTGCTGCAATGAGTTTTGAAAGAATGTTTGGAGCCAAGCAAAAGACAAGTTAAAAATTAAGTTATCAGTACCTGCTAGAAATAGACATCTCCAGAAAATAGGGAACAGGAAACAGGGAGAAATAATTGATGATTTATGGATAATAATTGATTTAATTTTTTATTTTCACCAGATATCTAATGGCTATGTTTTATAATGGATAATTGATCATTATAGATAGACGGTGTGCAACTTTCTACTAAAATACAACGGCTTATTGCCATAAGAGGGAAAAGGTTATTTTCATAACTACTTAAATTCGGTAAGTTTAGAAAAGTTGCACATGGCGTTAGAGATAGTTTTTATTATCAATTATTCATTATATCTCTCTGGAAAAGAAGGAGTAGGGAGTAGGGAATAGGGGGAAATAATTGACGGTTTTTGCTCAATAATTGATTTGATTTTTTATTTTTGGAGAGGTCTAATGTTCATGCAGGAGTTCTCAAATATAATTCATGATTGCTATAGTTTTCATGATAAATTATCAATTATCTATTATCTATTATTCAATGTATGGGATTGATTTTATTTTTAATTATCACCAGATGTCTATTATATTAAACTTTGTTCATGCAGAAGTTATCACATCTAATTCGTGATTCCTATCGTTTTCATTATCAATTATCGATCAACCTATCCCACTATTCTAAAAATGCTTATTTACTTAAGTAAAATATTCCTTAAAAGCTAGATTTTTTGTTTTTATCTTTAACAATATTTGGGCTTTTCAGCAAAAATATTATTAGTGGGATAGGTTCATTATCCATTATTCAATGTTCATGCAGGAGTTCTCACATCTAAATTCCTGATTACTATAGTTTTCATTATCAATTATCCATTATCAATTATTCAATGTACGGTTTCCACGAACTAGCACTCGATACTGTAGAGTGCTAAATTTTTATTTGGAAGCAATAGGAGAAATTATATGGCCAAAATTGTAGAATTTGATGATAAATCCAGACGCGCTCTAGAGCGAGGAATCAACAGTCTAGCTGACGCGGTAAGAATCACTATGGGGCCAAAGGGTAGAAATGTATTATTAGAGAAAAAATTTGGTGCTCCCCAGATTGTTAATGATGGGATTACCGTAGCGAAGGATATTGAATTAGAAGATCCTCTAGAAAATACTGGAGCTAGATTAATTCAAGAAGTGGCATCTAAAACTAAAGATATTGCTGGAGATGGCACAACTACCGCTACAGTTTTAGCTCAATCTATGATTAAGGAAGGTCTTAAAAACGTAGCTGCTGGCGCAAACCCAGTAGCAGTGCGTAAGGGAATTGAGAAAACTATTAATCAGCTAGTTAAAGAAATAGAAACAGTCGCTAAACCAGTAGAAGGAGAAGCGATCGCTCAGGTTGCCACAGTTTCTGCAGGTGGTGATGCAGAAGTAGGAAAAATGATTTCTGAGGCAATGGAGAAAGTTACCAAGGATGGGGTAATTACCGTTGAAGAATCTAAGTCTCTCTCTACAGACTTGGAAGTTGTGGAAGGGATGCAAATTGACCGTGGTTATCTTTCCCCTTATTTTGTCACCGATCAAGAACGGTTGGTAGTAGATTTTGAAAATGCTCGCATCTTAATCACTGATAAGAAAATCTCTTCTATTCAGGATTTAGTAGCGGTACTGGAAAAAGTTGCTCGTGCTGGTCAATCTTTATTAATTATTGCTGAGGATATTGAAGGGGAAGCTTTAGCTACTTTAGTGGTGAATAAAGCACGGGGTGTACTGAATGTTGCTGCTGTGAAAGCTCCTGGTTTTGGCGATCGCCGTAAAGCAATGCTTCAAGATATTGCTATTCTCACAGGTGGTCAACTCATCTCCGAAGAAGTTGGTCTGAGTCTAGAGATGGCAGACTTAGATATGATGGGTGTTGGCCGTAAAATTACTATTAACAAAGACAATACAACTATTGTTGCTGGTGGAGAAACAGCAGAAGAAGTGAAAAAGCGAATCGGTCAAATTCGCAAACAGCTTGAAGAGAGCGACTCTGATTATGACAAAGAGAAATTACAAGAGCGCATCGCTAAATTAGCTGGTGGAGTAGCAGTAATTAAAGTTGGTGCTGCGACAGAAACCGAACTCAAAGATCGGAAGTTACGCATTGAAGATGCGTTGAATGCGACAAAAGCTGCTGTAGAAGAAGGCATTGTGCCTGGTGGTGGTACTACTTTAATTCACTTATCTACTAAGGTTGATGAGCTAAAAGGTAGCTTAACAGATGAAGAGCAAATTGGTGCTGATATTGTGAAGCGTGCTTTAGAAGCACCTTTGCGTCAAATTGCTGATAATTCTGGTGCTGAGGGTTCTGTAGTTGTAGAGAAAGTACGTTCCACTGATTTTAGTGTTGGTTACAATGCTTTAACTGGCGAATACGAAGATATGATTGCTGCTGGTATTCTCGATCCGGCGATGGTGGTACGTTCTGCGTTGCAAAATGCAGGTTCCATTGCTGGTATGGTATTAACTACTGAAGCTGTTGTTGTCGAGAAACCTGAGAAGAAAGCTGCTGGCCCTGATATGGATGGCGGCATGGGCGGCATGGGCGGCATGGGCGGCATGGGTGGCATGGGTGGCATGGGTATGCCTGGCATGGGAATGATGTAATTTTTGCCTACCCACATAGGGCTATGCGTAAGTCAAAAGTTAAAAGTAATTTCTGATTTGCGTAGTGCTATATATTAAGTTAGCCTGTTTTTTGTAGGGACGTTGCATGCAACGTCCCTACAAGGTTTTAATTGTGATAATGCAGTTCATCTATCTGAAAAATGCTGTAATATCATGTCCGGTTGAATAGTTATAATTAAAGCTTGTAGTTGGGCTGAAGCCCTATCTACAGTTCGAGCTGAAGCCCAACTACAAACAAAAACTTTTTTTATCGCTAATTATCCAGACATGATATAATATCAAATCCGGTAGTATCGGTATAAAAAAGCATAGAAACCGGGTTTGTATCAAATGCCCTACGATACTAACATCGACCTCCGACAAACCCGGTTTCTTATAACACTTCCGTTGCCAACTGGACATGATATAAATTTGAGAATGTTATAATTAGTCTAATTAATATTAATATCTTAGAGTAACTATGGCAGGTAAACTTTGGCGGAATATTTGGCGAGTTCTCAACACAGAAATAGAGTTAAATTTATCGGAAACTGTTAAAGGTGGGGTTGAGTCGGCTAAGGCGGTTTTTGAAATAGCAAAAGCAATACAAGAAAATAAGGATGCTAAGGAATTAAAACCTTTTATTGAAAATATTGATTCTGTTTTGGATGTGTTAAATTCTCCCCTGGGAAAAGTTGTGAAGGAGAGTTTACCTTTTTTGCCTATTGCAACTGGAATTATTTCTTTTATTGTTGAAAAAACTCGGCAGGAACCAACCTTAGAAGATGAAGTGCAATTGGTGGCTCAGGTAGCTTATTTAGAAAGTTTTAGACAATTTTTTATAGAACATCCAGAAATATCGGAGAGGCTGACAGAAACTGAGGCATCAGAAGCTGTACAAAAACAGATTAATAAGTTGGATGAAGATATTGATTTTAATGACCGAAATGCTAAGGATACTTTGATTTGTTTTTATGATTCACAGTTGAGAGAAAAATTTGATGAGATTTTGGTTGAACGTTTCCAAGAATCTGGTTTGGATGAAAATACTGCCAAAATTGTCACTGAAAGAATTTCTCGTAGTACCCACCGTTATATGAAACAAGCGGTGTCAGGAGTGAAAGATGATGCTAAAAAATTAGCCGGAATTTATGGGGATGGTTGGCAGCAAGATTTGGCAGTTTATGGCAGTATTGATAAGTATTTAGAAGACAACATCGCTACTAAACCACAGGAAAAAGTATTTGATGAAAATTTCTCTTTTCAGGATATTTATGTACCACTAGAAGTTAAATCTGTTAACTCCGATGGGGAGGTCGATAAAGATGCTGAATCTCAGAATATTGAGGAGTGGGCAAAAACAATTTTGTTGGATGAAAATAAAGATAAACAGGTGTTATTTATTCAAGCGGGGCCGGGAAGAGGAAAAAGTGTATTTTGCCGAATGTTTGCTGACTGGGTGCGCCAGGAATTACATCCTATTTATACACCTATTTTGATTCGGTTGCGGGATGTCAGAAATTTTGCTGCAAATATTGATCAGACTCTAACTAATGCCGTAGGTTGGGATTTTGTCAAAAGTGATAACGGTTGGTTGACAGACCGCAATACTCAATTTCTGTTTTTGCTCGATGGGTTTGATGAGTTGTTGTTGGAGCGAGGGAAAAGTAATGAATTGAAGGAACTTTTAGATCAGGTGGGACAGTTTCAGAAACGAGCAGCAGAAAATAAGGAGCGCGGTCATCGGGTTTTGATTACGGGTAGACCTTTGGCGCTTTATGGCATTGAAAGATTGATGCCTCCTAATTTGGAGCGGGTGAGTATTTTGCCGATGGCTGACAATATTCAGCAACAGTGGTTTCAAAAGTGGCAGATGGTAGTCGGGGAAGAGGAAACAGCAAAATTTCGGGAATTTTTGCACAGCGCACAATGTCCGGAGCAGGTTCAGGAGTTGGCGCGGGAACCACTTTTATTGTATTTGCTAGCTGCAATGCACCGGGATGAGCAGTTACAGGGAGAGATGTTTGCTACTGCTGATGTTGGTGGTACAAAAGTTTTGATTTATGAGCAGGCGTTAAAGTGGGTGCTGGAGAAACAGCGAGTAGAAGAGGGTAAAAATCTTAATCCTGAAATTACGAAGTTGGAGCCAGAAGATTTAGAAATTTTGTTGGCAGAAGCGGGGTTGTGTGTAGTACAGTCTGGTGGCGAATATGCTGCAATAAAAATGATTGAAGACCGACTGGTGAAACAGGGATATAAGGAGTTGCAGGCGTTAATTGAAAAAGCTAGGCAAGATAAACGAGAAGATGGGTTGAAAAATGCTTTGGCTGCTTTTTATTTGAAGTCGGCAGCAGCAGCAGAAAATTCGGTGGAGTTTTTTCATAAGAGTTTTGGTGAGTTTCTCTGTGCAAAAAGGATGGCAGAAAGTCTGGAAGATTTGACGGAGAAAACTGGGAAGCGACGTAAGACTTATGTGGTGTCTGATGAGGAGTTGGAATGGCAGGTTTACGATCTGTTTGGTTATGGGAGTTTGACGGCAGAAGTTGTGGAATATTTGATGGCGTTGTTGGTGAAAAGTCAGGTTGAGTTGCTGGTCTTGTTTGAGCGGTTGCATGGGTTTTATCTAGACTGGTGTGATGGGAAGTTTATTGAGGCAACGGAGGAAACTTTACCTCAGAAAAAGGCGAGGCAGTTGCAGCAGTGGGGTATTGAGTCGGGGCAACGTCGGGTAGATATTTATACGGGGTTGAATGTGATGATTTTGTTGTTTGAGTTGCATCGTTATGGGCAGTCTCAGGATAGGTTGCGGGAGCAGTTGGATTTTTATCCTTGTGGTGAACCGGGCAGTGAAGATTTTGATAAAACAAAACTATTGAAGATTATTGGTTATAGTCAATGTCTTGAGGTTGATGCTTTTGTAGAAATAGTAGGTAAGTTTCTCAGATATGCCGACCTCAGTGGTGCCGACCTCAGATATGCGAATCTCAGTGGTGCCGACCTCAGAGCTGCCAACCTCAGAGATGCCAACCTCAGAGATGCCAACCTCAGTGGTGCCGACCTCATTAGTGCCGACCTCATTAGTGCCGACCTCAGTCGTGCCGACCTCAGAGATGCCGACCTCAGTCGTGCCGACCTCAGAGATGCCAACCTCAGTGGTGCCGACCTCATTAGTGCCGACCTCATTAG
>NZ_JBNHER010000171.1:53797-67496 GCF_050015975.1 Dapis purpurea BLCC-M126
TGCCGACCTCATTAGTGCCGACCTCATTAGTGCCGACCTCAGTCGTGCCGACCTCAGTGGTGCCGATCTCAGTCGTGCCGACCTCAGAGATGCCGACCTCAGTCGTGTCGACCTCAGTGGTGCCGACCTCATTAGTGCCAACCTCAGAGATGCCAACCTCAGAGATGCCAACCTCAGAGATGCCAACCTCAGAGATGCCAACCTCAGTGGTGCCAACCTTATTAATATCAAATGGGATAATCAAACCAAGTGGTCAAATGCTATCGGTTTACATGAAGCAAGAAAAGTTCCAGAAGACCTACAACAAAATCCAGAATTTGCTACAGCAGTTGCTCAGTCAGAAGCAGCAAGTCAACAACAACAGTAAAATTTTCTATCCCCCCTGCCCCCCTTTGTAAGGGGGGAGAATCTTCAAATCCCCATTTCTAAGGGAATTTAGGGGGATTTATCGGTTTCCCCAGCTTAACCCAACCTAGGTTATAAGCGATCGCTCATTTGTATCCCCCCCTGCCCCCCTTTGTAAGGGGGGAGAATCTTCAAATCCCCATTTCTAAGGGAATTTAGGGGGATTTATCGGTTTCCCCAGCTTAACCCAACCTAGGTTATAAGCGATCGCTCATTTGTATCCCCCCCTGCCCCCCTTTGAAAGCGGGGAGAATCTTCAAATCCCCATTTCTAAGGGAATTTAGGGGGATTTATGGTTTCGCCAGCTTAACCCAACCTACGTTATAAGCGATCGCTCATTTGTATCCCCCCTGCCCCCCTTTGAAAGGGGGGAGCCAAGAAAAAGTCCCCTTTACAAAGGCGGATTTAGGGGGATTTATGGTTTTGACCAGCTCAACCCAACCTACGGGAAAATTGATAATGAATTATTACCCCATTTTTAACCAGGCAAATATTTCATCGACAGTGAGAGTTAATTCTACATCAGGAAACACTGGAAGAACTCGATCGCTTTTACACAACACAGGTTGTTTTTGCGGTTGTAAGCACAAAATGCTGAGGTCATCTGGATCAACGAACCAACCTAGATGACTTCCATGCTCTAGACAATGAAGAATATTACCTATCACCTTGTTTGGTCTTTGTTCAGGAGACAGAATTTCAATCGTCCAATCTGGCGGTAGGTCAAAGTTATCTGGAACCTCACCCTCTGGTGTAAACGGGATACGCTCCCACCGAAAGACCGCCACATCGGGGACAATCGATCGCCCGCCAAAACTACATCTCAATTCTGGGAAAGCATAGGCAATCTTTGCTTCTTCTGCGACTTGATTGATCGTGGCACAGAGTTTTCCTTGCAAGCGGCTATGTCGTCCCTTTGGCATAGGTTTTTGAATAATTTCTCCATTAATGTATTCACTTGCTGGTTTCGTTTCTGGCAGTTGCAGAAATTCTTGTAATGTTATTAGAGCCGAATATTCTTTTAAAGGCATAATCAAGTTTAGGAGTGACAAATCTCATAATAGTTGAGCAGTAGATTTTTAAGAATATATGGTAATATTATAGCATAAGATTTTAGGGAATCAAAGTTATGTCAGAACTACAAGAATTAAGAAAAAAAGTTTTGAATTTATCGGTGAGCGATCGCCTATTGTTACTCAAGGCCATTGCAGATTCTTTGAATGAGGAACTCCGCCCTCGGCCAGAGTTACCTCCTGATTTCTTAGACAAGTTGCGAGGTATAGGAAAAACAGATAGTCCACCTCCAAATGATGCGGAAGTTGAAGCGATGCTCGAAGAGCGTTTAGTGGAGAAATATTTAAAATGAGAGTTTTGATAGACACTAATATTGTCCTAGATTTTGTATTAGAGAGAGAGGCATTTTTAAATGATGCTAATATTCTATTTGAAGCTATCAGAGTTCACGAAATCGAAGGCTTTGTCACAGCAACAACTTTAACTAATATTTTCTACATTGTTAGAAAACAAACTAAAAGTCTTGAACGAGCAAGAGAAGCAGTTGCTATGACATTAGCATTAATGAAAATTTGCGACGTTAATCGTAATATTTTAGAAACTGCTTTTGCTTCTAATTTGAGAGACTTTGAAGATGCAGTACAATTAGCTTGTGCTTATGCTAAGAATGTTGATGCTATTGTTACTCGCAATGCTGATGATTTTGCTGATGCAAGTCTCCCTATTTTGTCAGTTCAACAGTTATTTGAACAGATGAATAATGATGGATAAAACGTCAAAAACCCACGTTGAAATTTGCCAACGTGGGGAAAAGATGATTTCTAAATTTTCAAACTTATCCCAATCTCTCTTTTAAATGTTCCCCTACTCGCAAAGCATTAGCAATAATTGTTAAAGCAGGAGTTACAGCAGAACTTGATGGGAAAAAACTGCTATCTACAACATATAAATTATCTACATCGTGGGTACGACAGTTAATATCCAAAACCGATGTTTTCGGGTCTTCCCCAAACCGACAAGTACCACACTGGTTGGCGACAACTTCGATGGGAACTTCTCCACGGGGATAAATGTTGCCTCGCTTTGAAACTGCATTTCCTACTGCTTTGTCTACGGACTTCAATACATCCATCCAACGATAAACTAGGCGATCGTGTGCTTCCCAGTTATTGGGAGTGTAATGGAAAAACAGCTTATCCCCTTTGACTTCCACGCGGTTATTGGGGTCTGGTAATATCTCCGAATGTATCCACCAACCAATGGAACGCAATGCTAACTGTTTCAAACCAAAGCCTGGCATTGCTTTTGCTAACACAGATAAAATAGGTGGAGATTCAGCAAAAGTAATATCTTGGAGTAAGCCCCCTGTGTTCTCAATGTGACCCATTGGATAGGAATAATTCTCGTCCCCCCAATAAAAGTCATTTACACCAACGCTTCTGAGAAAATTGCCAGAGTTAGGTTTCGGACTGGGTTGCACTACGGCGGTCATTTGATGTTTCATCAAGTTGCGCCCAACTTGTCCGGAACTATTTGCTAAACCATCAGAATGTTTTTCGTTAGCAGAACGTAATAGTAATGCTGCTGAGTTTACCGCACCACAAGCAAGTACGACAATATCCCCAAAAAATAGAAATGATTGTTTGCCAATTTCTACTTCTACTGCTTTGACGGTATTCCCAGAAGAGTTGGTTAGTAAACAGACTACTTTGGCATTAGCTTTAATAGTAATGTTAGGAGAGTTGAGCAGTGGTGCAATACCGAATACTTCCGAGTCTCCAGTGGGGTCTTCCTCTTCACGAGTGAGAGTTAATGGTAGAGTTTCTGGATGTAGACCTTGTTCGGCGATCGCTTCGACAACTTTTTGAATTTCTGGGTTGTGGTCAACTGCTGGATAAGGATATTCTCCACTACGAGGAGGTTCGGTGGGGTCGTTGCTTGTCTTACCGTGAACTTTATAAAGTTGTTCTGCTTCAGTGTAATAAGGTTCAAAATCTTTGTATTTGAGACACCATTCAGGAGAAATTCCTTCTTGATGTTCTACTGCTTCAAAGTCTTTTTCCCGCATCCGAATTAGGGCTGCTCCATAGATTTTGGTATTGCCACCAATGGCATAATTTGTCTGTGGAGAAAATGGTTCGCCTGCATTATCGTACCAATTTTCATCGGCGCGGTAAAGTTCTTTTTTAAAGATATCAGCGTTTGCCCTATTTTGGATTTCCAGAGGCATAAAATCACCTCTTTCTAGAATAAGAATTTTTTTCCCAGTCGCAGCAAGTTTATAAGCTAAAGTACCACCACCTGCTCCTGTACCGACAATAATTACATCATAATGTTGGTCGTCAATAATCATTTTTTTCTTCCTTTAATATTTTTTTTTAGTGATAAAAACATTTTTGTTTGTAGTAGGGCTTTAGCCCGATATGCAGTTAGGGCTAAAGCCCTACTACGAACTTTAATTATAACTATTCAAGCGGACATAATTTGACTCCTAAATTCCTAATTATTTCACTGCCAAATATAGATAAGGATAAACAAAATAATCCAAATTACGTCAACAAAATGCCAAAATAGAGAAGTAGCATTAATGCCAAAGTGACCGTTGTCGTAGTTACCAGGAATGAAAGAGCGACCTAACATAATTCCTTGTAACAAAATACCTGTGATAACGTGGAGACCGTGAAAACCTGTCAACAAATAGAAAGTTCCACCGAATACTCCTGTGGTGAAACCAAACTCTAAACTATTCCATTCAATTCCTTGACCTACCACAAAATAGGTTCCCATTGCCATTGTGGCAAACAGAAATATGCGAAACCATTTGAAGTCGTGACGTTCTAAAGCTTTTTCTGCGAAATAGATAACAAAACTACTGGAAACCAAAATCACTGTATTAATAGCAGGTTCTCTAACTTCCAAACCAGAAACACCTGGGGGCAACCAGTCAGGAGTTGTGGTTTTGTAAATAATATATCCAGCAAAGAAACTGAGGAAAATGATGCTTTCCGAAAGTAGGAAAACGATAAACCCAAACATACTATTGCCTTCTTCGTCGTGGGTATGTTCGGCAACTGCTGAATGCAAAGGTTCCTGTACTTGTTCTGAAGTAACTGCACTATCCATATTCAAATTCTCCTTTTATTTAATGGTTTTATTGTCGCTATACCTGAATTTTTCGGAAACCCTAGGTGATAGATCAGAAAAATTGATAATAAGGCTTGTAGTTGGGCTTTAGCCCATAGATAAATATTGGTACTTAGACATTTTTTGGTAGAAAAACTGCTTGTTTGCGCAGCATTCCGGAAAAAAAGTCAGTCTAGACAAAGGCATTACATCAATGCCCTAAAAATGGCTAAAACCCTTGCTTATTAAAGATTTATGCCTTTTTTACGTAAAAACCTCTGCTTGTCTATGTTTGAGTCTATTTTCTGCTGCTATGCGTGTGTAAGTCCCGATATTTGAGGGGCTAAAGCCCAACTACAAACAAAACACCTAATTAACAGTTTCGGGAACTGCTGCTATATGACGGTTGGGATCGTTAGCAGTCAAAGGTTCTGATTTACCGTAACCATAAGGTTCAGAAATAATTATAGGAAGTTCCTCAAAATTCTCCACGTCTGGAGGGGAAGAAATCATCCATTCTAAACCTATTGCTCGCCAAGGGTTAGCAGGTGCTTGTTTACCTTGTATCCAGGAACTAACCATATTTAAAATGAAGGGCAAAGTAGACATTCCCAACAAAAATCCTCCCAGACTTGCTACCAAATTCCAGAATTCATATTCAGGTGCGTAGGAAGAAACTCGGCGCAACATTCCTTGCAAACCTAATGGGTGCATTGGTAAAAAGTTTAAGTTGGTGCCGATGAATGACAACCAAAAATGTAATTGCCCTAAACCTTCATAATACATTTTCCCAGTCATTTTAGGAAACCAATGATAAATGGCAGCATACATTCCCATGGTTACCGTGCCGTAGAGAACATAATGAAAATGACCAACGACAAAATAGGTATTGTTAACGTGAATATCTACAGGAACAGCAGAAAGCATAATGCCAGTAATACCAGCAAACACAAACATTATCAACCCACCCAAGGAAAATAACATGGGAGTATTCAGGCGAATTTTCCCACCCCAAATAGTCGCTACCCAAGCAAATACTTTAATTCCTGTAGGTACAGAAACGCACATGGTTGATAACATGAACACCATCCGCATCCAGGGAGGTGTACCACTCGCATACATATGGTGTACCCAAACTAAACCGCTGACTCCAGCAATAATCATGGATGAAATTACTACCACTTTGTAACCGAATAATGGTTTGCGACTGTATACTGGGAAGATTTCCGAAAAAATACCAAAAATAGGTAGGATGATAACGTAAACCGCAGGGTGGGAATAAAACCAGAAAAAGTGTTGGAATAAAACTGGGTTGCCTCCATTTGCAGGATTAAAAAATCCGGTTCCTATTGTAATGTCAAATAACAACATCACTGCACCTGCCGTTAGTGCTGGCAGTCCGAATAATTGAATAATTTGGGCAGCAAATACTGTCCAAACAAAAGCTGGCATTCGGAAATAAGTCATACCTGGCGATCGCATTCTCACAATAGTTGTGACAAAGTTAACCGCCCCCATAATGGAGGAAACCCCGGAAATAGCAACAGCAAGAATCCATATTACCTGGCCGTTAATTACGCTGCCCGTAGGATTTTGGATACTTACAGGAGGATATGACCACCAACCCGCTTGAGCAGGTCCACCAGGAGCAAAGAAACTAGCCATCATTAGGATACCGACTACTGGCACCATCCAGAAAGCAGCAGCATTCAAACGAGGGAATGCCATGTCTCGCGCTCCGATCATTATGGGTACGAGATAGTTTGCCAAACCGACTAAAGATGGAAACGTCCACAAAAATAGCATTATTGTGCCGTGCATGGTGAACATTCCGTTGTAAATAGTGCGATCTACAAGGTCTGATTCTGGAGTCATTAGTTCGCCCCGCATTACCATCGCAAATATTCCACCGACTAGGAAGAAGATAAAGGAGGTAACTAGATATTGGATACCGATAACTTTATGGTCGGTACTAAAGCTGAAGTATCGTCGCCAGTTGGGCGGTTGTTCGTGTTCTGGTTTTTCTATGGCATCACTAATGCCTTCAATTGTTATTTCTTTCATAGAATATTTTTTTCCTTGATATCTGCAAATAAAAATCTGTAGCAAAACTTCTAGTAGACTGACACAAGATGTAGGTTGGGTTGAGGGAGTGCGAAATCCAACAACAATCTTTTTCCCCTACTCCCTAATGCACAGTTTTAGCTGTGTCAGTCCAGTAGGGTGTGTTAGACGGCTTAAATTTAGATTATGAAAAAGATTCATAAATCTGTCGTAACGCACCATCTTGGATGTGTCAATTCAGTAGTGGAGTGACACACCTTAAATCGTGCAATAAATTTTTAGGAAAAGTCTGAATTGATCAGAAATTAAGTCATTTTTCTAATGCACAGTTTTAGCTGTGTCAGTCCAGTAGGGTAAGTTAGACAGCTACAATAAATGCTTGTGTCATATATTACTTTTGCAGTTCTGAGTTTAAATTTTTCTTGTTTCTACTTCCTTATCTAAAAAAATAAGGTTTAAAGAATAACTTCAGTATTTCAAACATCTGGGTTCAGTTAGAGGTATTGATAACTGATAACTGAAATAAGCTTCCTAACTCTTATGATAATTAACAACAGGAGGTGAAGCAGGTTTAACTGAAGGCCAACCTGGTTGCACCGGTGCTTCTGATTTTTGAATATATTCAGTATGTGCCTGATTTTCTGCTGGAGATAATCTAGTATTTGCTGCTGTTGCCAGCCAATTTTTGTAATCTTGCGGAGATTCAACAACTACATCTGCTGCCATTGTGGCAAAATAAGTACCGCTATATTGAGAATCAGTCAGACTATATTTGCCAACCCGGATGGGAGTAAATTCAAAATCTATTGGATTCTTGGGAATAATATCTTGCTTCAGTCGGAATGCTGGAATATAAAATCCATGCAGCACATCTTCTGAATTTAATTCTACCCGCACTCGCCGATCTACAGGTAAGTGCAGTTCGGTGCTAGTCACGCCATTTTCTGGATAGCGAAATACCCAAGACCACTGTTTGGCATATACTTTGATTTCTTCTACAGGTTCACCTGCAGGTTCCAGTGGAGTTGCATAAGCTGATTCCATTTCTAATGGTGTATGCAAATGCACTAATTCCATCGGTCCCTGAATTGCCATTTTTTCATAGACATTGTAGCTGTAAGCAGCAATCCAAAATACTAGAAAAATTGGTATTGCTGTCCAAACAATTTCTAGGGTAATGTTACCTTCAATATGGGGTCCGTCGCTGTAGTCATATTTTGCAGCGCGTTGGAAAATAACTGAATACATTAGGGTTCCAGTTACACCCAAAAATATGAAACTACCGAGGGTGACGAGAAAACTAAATAACTCATCAATTAAGATAGATTCTGCTGCCGCTTGAACTGGTAACCACGAGTAAGATAGTTGCCCGATCCAAAAACTAACAGCAGCTAAAACCAGAGCTATCGCTCCCAAGGTTAAAATAGTGCGGATTTTCATATCAATATCCTACTAATACCAATTCACTTTAGAGATGTCACAAATAGTTTGAAACTTTAGATGTGAAATAATTTCCTGAAATTACTGTAGCGTCAAAGTTTTAAGTCTATAAATAAAATCTTAGTTTTGACTTTTGACTGTCTTGAGTGTGTCTTACATTCTGGAGGGGCTGTGTGCGGAATTACTTCCGCACTTTATACGCCCCGTAGGAGACCTCAGAATTACACACTCGCTTTTGACTTCCGTGAAACGGTATAAAATTATTTCAGGATAACATTAGGGTCTTTACCTAATTCTAGCAAAGCATCAGCAGTATTGTGTACTCCAAATTCTGCAGCTAACTGTGCGCCCAAAGTACCATGAACATACATAATAAACATGATGAATAAACCAACTGCTAAATAACTCCATTGCACTTCTAGAAGTTTATCCTGAGAAAAAATATAACGTTGAAATCCTCTCCAAATGGTCATTCCCACAATCATCCCTAATAGCAAAACACCACCAACTCCATGCCACAACATCGTATCCATTGCTCCTAACCCCCAGACACTTTTGAGTTCAGGAGATGGTGTTGCCAGCATTATTTCATAAAATCCTGCTGCTACGGTGAAAAACGTAATAATTGATGAAGCTAACATATTGTACCAACCTACATCAAAAAAGTTGGAACGAGTAGCAGATATCGCTAAAACTTTCAGGAATGGTTTTTGTAGAGGGAACAATATGCCAACAATATCAAAGGCAATCCCCATAATAAACAGACCTAGAGTCAGATGAACTAAATTCGGATGAATGGGTATAGCGTAAGGAAGTCCATTTGCCCCAAGTTGGGCACTCAAACTATCTATTAATTCCGGGTTCATTGTAAAATTCCCTCCTTTATTGCTTCCACTACTGGGACTGTGTGTAATCCATAGACCCAAACCAGTTCATCTCCAAGGTAGACTTGAAGGCCAACTATAACTACTAACACCAATCCTAATCCCAGATATGGCATCGGCAATTTTTCTGTGTTGTTGGAACGAATCACATAACGCCAACCAGTGAGAGCAGCAATGATTCCTGAGAGAGACCAACCAATTAGTGTATGTAAGTTTAATATAGGTTGAACTGCTTCATAAGGTTGTGCCAGACCAGCTTCAAACTGACCAAATATTATGGCAATAAAAATAGAAATGGTGGCAAAAAACATATTCCACCAACTTACTTCATATAAACGAAAATTTCGAGTGAAATAAGCAATAATATCACATATAAACGCAAATAATACCATCGCTATTACGAAGTGGACAACGATGGGATGTATTGTATCTGGATAGGGTAAATTGTGTTCGTTTAAAGGTGGTAGATACTCCCACATAGTCTTCTCCTTGAAGTAGATATAGATATGCGTGAAAAAAAAATTAAACTTTACGAGTTACTTCAGACAAATATTTTCATCAACTTTTTCTCATAACGTTCTACTTGAATTTAAAGACTATATCTATTTTTAACCGTATCAATTCTCACAGTTTACTGATAAAAACACTCAATTCTTTTTTTTTTGATGAAAGTTAAAAATCTATGTAGTGAAGATAACATTATTTTCTTTAGATTTGACGGTTTGTCATAATGAACTGCACTATTTTTATTCTGAAAATGTAAAAAAGCTCAGAATCTTAGGTCGGCAAATCTTACAAATTATATATCTTTTCTGTAACGGCTATATAGCTTAAATTTAAAGGATTATTATCTTTTAAATAAAGGGAATTATAAATCATATTTTCTATCAGGAACTTTCTGCTTAAATACTATAAAAACTAACTGTTTAATTAAAATTTAAGACTACGCCATTCTCTATGTCGCTAAAATACTGTAACTAAATTTACAGAAAAATTTTACATTGTTACTCAAAAAAAGTCTGGTATTAAAAACTTTTTTTCGCTGTGCCGCTCCAGTAAAGTTGGTTTTAATGAAGAGATAAAATTAAGAAAACATAAAAAACATCATAGATGCAAAAATTTTAATCTTAGTAAAACTAACAAGGGATTTATCAAAGGATGCACAATAATATTCCTGTAGAATATATTCTGGGTAATTAATTGAATCATAGCAGTTATTCTGTACAATTAGAAGTATTTATTATCCGACTTAAGCGCCCTTTTATTAATAAAAATTAATCCGAAAAAGAATGGTAATTAGTTATAGTGAAAACATCCTAAAATTTAAAAAATTATGGATTTTTCACAATATCATTTTTCCCTGATCCGAGATTGTGATTCAGATTCTTGCAATCCGGCTAACCAATATCTAACTGTAGTTATTGGAGGCGATCGCTCTCGATACAAAGATTTATGGGATTATTGGGATGATGGTAATATTCAAATTTTTAGGCAAGAAGTTAACCGGAGATTCCCAGAACTTTATAGAGAAATTAATTACATGGCCTTTCGAGATGAGGATATGGATGCTATCGGACCGAAAGTGCCACTTACTCTAATGCGTAATCAGAAAATTTTAGATAAATTAGAGCAGCATCCACGGAGACAAGTAAAGTCAGGTTGGTTTAAGAAATTTTGCAGGTGGTGTCAGATAAAACCACAAATAAAAACTTGACTTAACAACAATTATAAACAAATCTAAAAAACTATTCCTGTCGATAATACTATTCCTGTCGATAATACTTTTCCCAAAAATCAGATCATTTCCGGTTAAATACTTATCATTAGAAATAAATAGAAGAAATATCTAAAACATAAGAAATTTCTTCCTTGCACTCCGTTTCAGTCGGAATGACTTTACAGTTAGTGTTTATCTAGACATAATATCAAACAGCATATTAGCTACAGTCACCTTAAAAATCAACTTCTCATATAAATTTGTCATATCAAATCCTGTTAAACAGCCATAGATTGGTTAAGTCAAGAGGAGTCAGGAATCAGGAGGAGAGAGAATTACAAAGATTAGCGTAGTTATGACGATTGGAGATTTTTTTTATGTTCAATCAAGGGGATTTGATATCAGAAGTTATACTGCTACACAGAAAGTAAAATGCAAAAGTTTTCTACTTTTACCAGTGTCCTAATCTTAATTTATAGTGCTATATTAATTTGCTAAATATTGACTACAAAATCAGTTTCAGGAATTAGGAATATTGCCCAATTCCTGATGATTAAATTAGACAGCAACTGCAGTAGTTAATGTTGCTGTTTCATGTTGTTTAATCCATTCAAAAACTCTATTCCATGCCCACCAAATATCGGCATCTTGGGCAAGTTTTTGACATGATTTATTGCTAATATGAGCCACATGACCACCGTAACGAGTTACAATTAAATCAATGGCAGAATTATTTTTACAAGCAGATTTTAAATCTGGCACAATTGTTGGGTCAAATAGTGGATCATCTTCTGCATAAATAATCAATGTTTTTTTCTTAAGATTAGGCAAAAAATATAGGGGACTTGTTGCTTTATAGTAGTCTTCTACTGATGAAAATCCTAATCTTTCGATAATAAATTCTTCATCAAATTTCCAGATAGAATCTGCCCGTTCGATTGCCTCTGGATCGATAAAATCTGGATGATGCTCGTGAATTAACCAAGCTAATTTTTTGAGATTTTTACTAATTCCTTTATCCAAATGTCTTCCAACAGGAGAACTATCTAAATAAGAGAGAGAACGTTGAGATTCTAGACTGGGGCAAATAACTGCACAGCCACCAATATCTGTTTCTGCTAATCCTAATTCCGGAGCCAGATTTTCTGCTACTTTTGCACCCCAAAGTGCTAGTTGCCCTCCCAAAGAATATGCTGTAAACCAAAAATTAGGCGGACAACCCATTGCTTTTGCTTGAGCAGCAATATGAACAAAATCTTGCCCTTCATAAATCCCATCTGAAGTTAGAGCTGGTGACAGCAATGCTGTCTTGCCATGGGCACGCCAATCAAATAAAATAACTGCATAACCTTGGGCATAAGCTTTGCGTCCTAATAGTTGTAAGAACCATTGATTATCTAGCTCTCCTGTAATTCCATAAGTCCCAATAATTGTACCTTTTGGGTTTTCTGGAATAGCCATCCAGCCAAAAATTGGTACATCATTTGCACCTATAAAAATTGTATCTTGGTAAGGAGGCTCAGGAAATGTAGTAGTCTCTTCCCAAAAACGGGGTATCCAAAACGCTGCATAAAGAGTCATTGCTAAACCATTTTTCAGGAACCACGGAGGAGTATAAGAAGGATGACCCATAGATAAATGTTAATCTAATAAAACTTAAATTGATTAATGTAATAGTATATCAGTTAGCCATCATTATCATCATAAGTTTAATAACTGTTTACTAGAACTGAACATAGTTTTGATTAAATTGGTTAGAGATATAAGTTTTGGATTTGAAGGAATAGGGAATAAAAATAAAAACTATAACATATATTAATAAAAACAGAATATATCCCTAAATAACTGCTCTTTAGAGGTAATTCAACCACCACTTACTTTTATGCTTTTTCTTGTACTTAGCGAACCAGTCACAGATAATGTATAACAGGAAAGTTATTAACAACCAAATTAGATAAACAATTGGTAAATCATACCCAAATGATTTTGGTTTCCAACTGATGCCTAGTTGGGAGAAAGTAAAAGGTGTTATACCATATCTAGATAAGGCAAATAAAATAGCAGTTAAATGAATTAAGTAAACGTGGATAACATAGAAAAATAATGGTTGCTGACCTAATATAATTAATGGCTTCAAATAACGGATATTGGATTTTTCTAAAAAATAAAGTAATAGAATTGCTAGACCGAGTGTTATTAATAAATATAGCAATGAAGGTGGATATTTATGACAATCAATAAACGATAGTAAGGTATCAGGAAAGTTAGACTGAATTGACCAAGGATTGGGGTCGCCATAAATATTAGTTGCTCGAATAATGATAAAAGCAACGAGCATACTTAAACCGATTTTTCTTAATAGCTGAAGTCGCCGATATTTTTCCATTTCAAACAATGTTCCGAAAGCATAACCTAATGCCATGACTCCGATCCAAGGAATCAGAGGATAGAGGATAAATAAGCGAAACCCAGAAATTGGTTCAATCATTGTGCGCTGGTGAAGTATTGCCCACAACCAACCAATATTTCCTAGTTGCTCTGCTTGTACATTATCAAAAAGATTATGTCCGACTATAAGCAAAATTCCAATTGCTGCTATTATCCGAGTAGGAAGATAAATTATTGCTGCCAAGAAAATCATCGAACAACCGATCACCCATAACACCCCCGCAGCAGAAAACATAGAACTCAGGTTAAACCTCCAGCTCAAACGTATTACTGTTAAATCTAGTAGAATAAACCAACACCCTCGGAGCAACAAAAATTGACAAAGTTGTTGTTTAGTTTTGCCACGTTTGAGAGACAAATAAGCTCCTATTCCTGCTAGAAAAATGAATGTGGGGGCGCAAATATGAGTTATCCACCGTGTTAGAAATAGAGGAATATTTGACTATTGCTTGCTAAAGGTCAAGAATATAGACTATCATAGACAAATATACACAAAATGTCTAGGATATGAAACCAAACGAATTTGCGGAAAGATTAGGAGTTAGTGTAAAAACTTTACAGCGTTGGGATAATTCTGGAAAGTTAAAAGCCAAGCGCACAATGT
>NZ_JBNHER010000172.1:0-16279 GCF_050015975.1 Dapis purpurea BLCC-M126
TCATTCTTGATGCACGAAAAGACTTAACTTGCATAATTATATAGATCTCAAATGGATTCTATATAAAAAGGGAAATTTCGGATTTTCAAGCCTCCTACTTAAGTAGGAGATACTGATAACTAAAATACCAGTAGGGATTTGGTCACCAAACCCCTACGATTAATTGTCACCCCTTAAACTAAGAAATTTTTAGCGTTTCTTTAACCAGCTAAACATAGCGCGTAAATCTTTACCAACTTCTTCAATAGGTTGTTCTGCTTCTTGGCGACGCATAGCAGTAAATACAGGTTTGCCTGTTTGGTTTTCCATGACAAATTCACGGGCAAACTGACCAGACTGAATTTCACTTAAGATTTTCCGCATCTCGGCTCGAGTTTCATCGGTAACAATGCGTGGTCCGCGAGTGTAGTCGCCAAACTCAGCAGTATTGGAGATACTGTCGCGCATATTTGCGAGACCACCTTCGACAACTAGATCGACTATAAGTTTAACTTCATGGAGACATTCAAAGTATGCTAGTTCTGGTTGATATCCAGCATCTACTAGGGTTTGAAATCCAGCTTTTATTAATGCACTGAGACCCCCACAGAGAACAGCTTGTTCGCCAAATAGGTCAGTTTCAGTTTCTTCCCGGAAGCTAGTTTCTAGGATACCAGCACGGGTACCACCAATACCTTTAGCATAAGCCATGGCGCGATCGCGGGCTTGACCAGAAGCATCTTGGAAAATGGCAAATAGACAAGGTACTCCTTCTCCTTGCTCATAGGTGCGTCTAACTAAATGTCCAGGACCTTTTGGTGCTACCATTACTACGTCCACATTTGATGGGGGCAGAATTTGACCAAAGTGAATATTGAAACCGTGGGCAAAAGCTAAGATTTTTCCTTCTTTGAGATGGGGTTCAATTTCGTTTTTATAGACGGTTTTCTGTACTTCGTCTGGCAATAGAATCATTATTAGGTCAGCTTTTTCGGCAGCTTCATTTACTGGGTAAACATCTAGACCTGCTTCTTTTGCTTTGGTAGCAGACTTACTGCCTGGATAGAGACCGACGATTACCTTTGAGCCACTATCTTTGAGATTAAGGGCGTGAGCATGACCTTGAGAACCATAGCCAATGATGGCGATTGTTTTGTCGTTTAAGATGTCCAGGTTAGCATCGGAGTCATAGTACATTCTGGCCATTATTCTTGTCTCCTGTCAGCAACTACTATTATTTATGCAAAACTTTTATTATATCAAATGAAGTCAGAAGGCTTTGATAATTTAGAATTTAAAATTTAAATAAAATGTAGAATTATTAAATTTTGTATTTCAATTATAAATATTAGATACTTTTAAGTCTTAGTTAACTTTTTGTGTAATTAGAATTTAAAATGTAGAATTATTAAATTTTGTATTTCAATTATAGATATAGAGAAGACCTCTTGCAAAAGTTTTAATTAAATCAATTTAATACATTAAATAAACTATTTTATTCCCCCTATTCCCTCCATACCTATTCCCTATTCCATGAATTATAAATTCTTAAATTTTGTCTTTCAATTCTAAATTCTGAATTATCAATTCTCAATTCAGTATCCATCAGGGCTAATAGTAGTACGATCATATTTTGCCATTGATAAATCAACTTGTCTAGCTCGAAAAAAATTACACCATCCTAATTTAGCATTATCTAACTTTGCTTTTTCTAGGTTAGCTCCTCTCAAATCTCCATACCTTAAATCTGTATCTATTAAATTTGCATTATATAAGTTTGCACCTTGTAAATTAACTCTACTCAAAATTGCACCTTGAAGATTAGCATTACGCAAATTAGCTCTCGATAGATTTCCCTGTTGGATATTACTATCAGATAAGTTAGCCTGATAAAGTTTAATATCTCCCATCTCTACTTCCTGTAAATTACATCCTTTGAGGTTAGCTTGATTCAAATTTGCATAGGGCAGATAAGCTTTTGTTAAATTACAACCTTCTAAATTAATTCCTTCTAAATCAGCTTCAAACAATTCAATATTACTTAAATCAATGCCAGAAAATTCTCTTTGACCTTCAGCATATCTCCATAGTAATTCCTCTGCACTCATCTTCTCCATCTTAGTATTTTTAGAACTACTGGTTAGCAGTTGATAATCATCATTTATTAAATAAATAATAAGCGTTTATACCTATTAGTCTTATCAAGATTTATACTAAGATGGCCTTATAAAAATTACCGAGATCCTAATCCTTTTTTAAGATTTGTAAAATTTTTATTCATAAATGTCAAAATCATAACTATGGAATCATTAGAATCATTGCCAAATAAACCCTGATAAAAATATGCCAGAAATTAGACAATCTATCGCTCAACATTACCATGAGCGGACAAAATACGACCCAGAAACGATTGGGAGTAAAAATCGCCAACTAGACTGGGAAAATCAACCAATACCATTCAAAGAGTATAAAGTTGGGACAACTATTGACCTGAAACCCTATCTGCAAGAAAAAATTAATCAAGAAAAAGATTCTACAGAAGGAGAAAACCTATCTAACTTACTTATATGTAGCTATGGCTTAACTGGTAAGATACCAACAATGATGGGAAGTCATTACTTAAGAGCAGCTCCTTCTGCTGGGGGGTTATATCCAGCAGAGGTTTATATAATTTCTCGTGGCACAACTCTATTGCCCCCAGGATTATACAATTATCAGGCCAAAACTCATTCATTACTTAGATTTTGGGACAATAGAATATGGCCAGAATTGCAGGATGCTTGTTTTTGGCATCCAGCTCTAGAAAATACAAAATTAGCGATCGCCATTACTGCCATCTTTTATCGTTCTGCTTGGCGTTACGAAGACCGCGCCTATAGAAGAATATTTTTAGATACAGGTCACTTACTAGGTAACATTGAACTAGCTTCCGCTTTCAGTAACTACCGACCTCATCTAATTGGGGGGTTTAATGATGAAGCAATAAATCAAATGCTTTATCTAGATACTCAAGAAGAACAGGCGATCGCCATTCTCGCCCTAGCAGACTTACTAGATATTGAACAAAATCTTCCTCAGTGGCAAGCTGCTTTACCTTCTGGTACTCAAACAGATTATCCTTTAATTGCAGATGGTGAACTACTAAAATATTTACATGAAGCTACTCAGATTAACTCAAATTCTCCAAAAGTACCTGCTTGGAAAACACAAGAAACTCCAGAATATTCAGAAGATAAATATAACTTTCCATTTTGTACAAAAGTTTCCACTGTCACTCCCTCCATTTCCTGGGGTAAAAACTTAGAAGGTCTCAGAAAGACAATTCTCAAACGACGTTCCACTCGGGTTTATACTGGAGAAGCTATTGCTTTGAAGGAACTATTGGCTGTATTAGATTTTACTTATCAACCCCACCATTACTTTAATCAAGAATTAGATCGTAATCCTGATTATTTTGACCTAAGTTTGATTGAGACTTTTATGGCAGTTTCTGGAGTAGATGGCTTAGAAGACGGTTGTTATTATTATGCCCCGATGGCTCAAGAGCTGCGACAAATTAGGTTTAAAAATTTCCGAGAAGAGTTACATTTTCTGTGTTTAGGGCAAGACTTAGGTAGAGATGCTGCTGTTGTCTTGTTTCATACTGCTGACCTGAAAAAAGCTGTAGGTAAATATGGCGATCGGGTTTACCGTTACCTCCATGCAGATGCAGGTCATCTAGGACAAAGACTGAATTTAGCAGCTATTTATCTTGGTTTAGGTGTTAGTGGTATCGGCGGTTTCTTTGACAATAATGTGAATGAAGTTCTAGGTATTCCTGTAGATGAGGCAGTTGTTTATATTACAACTTTAGGTCGCCCCCGATAGGAATAATATCAAATCTGGTAGCATTGATTTAATTAGATAAATAGTGTGGGAAATGTGGGGATATAAGCGAGCATATTTGGCAATAGCGCTCGTGAAGAGAACATTTTTTCATACTGAACCCGAGCGGATTTGATATAATAGCAGTTTTCATTAACTGATAACTGAAATGACTTTGTAGTTCATCTACCTCTACCTGAAAATCCCATAATTATGTAGAAGGTAGCATGATTAAGTACGTTTAATTATGCTACCTTTATTAGGGGGTATTCAAGGTGGAGGTGGAGCATTGACTTAATCAAAGAATAACGATATAATACGTTACAAACCATACTATTAGACAGACTGTGTTTGCTGCGCACATGAAACACACATACATGAAATCCATCAGAATCAAACTGAAACTTAATAACAAACAAAAAACTTTGATGGCTCAACACGCTGGCTATTCACGCTGGTGTTATAATTGGGGTTTAAGCTTGTGGAATGCAGCATATATTGATGGTTATAAACCCAATGCCCGTAAACTAAGAGAGGTTTTTACTAATCATACAAAACCACTAATACCCTGGATGAAAAAGTTGTCGTCTAGAGTTTATCAATACGCTTTCATCCACTTAGGTGAAGCATTTAAGAGGTTCTTTCAAGGGTTAGGTAAGTATCCAAGATTTAAGAAAAAAGGTAAGTCTGATTCTTTCACAATAGATAATTGCGGAAAACCAATAGAATTAAACGGATGGAGTCTCAAATTACCTTTTATTGGTCTTGTCAAAACTTATGAACCCATTGAAGTAACAACCAAAAAAATCACCATTAGTAGACAAGCAGGTGACTGGTATCTGAGCTGTAGCTATGAATTTCAGGCCACAACTACACCCAAAAAAACTGATGTAGTAGGTGTAGATTTAGGTGTGAAAACCTTAGCTACATTAAGTGATGGGAAAGTATTTAAAAGTGTAAAGTCATATCAGAAATGTGAAGCCAAGTTGTCTCGTTTGCAATACCTAAATCGTAATAAAGAGATAGGTTCTGCTAACTGGAGGGCGGCAAAACTGAAGATAGCTAGATTGCATAGAAAAGTAGCCAACATCCGTAAAGACGCACTTCATAAATTGACAACATATTTAGCCAAAAACCACGGCATTGTGTCAATTGAAGACTTAAACGTTAGTGGGATGTTAGCCAACCACAAATTAGCAAAGTCAATTGCAGACCAAGGATTTTATGAGTTTCGGAGACAGCTAGAATACAAGTGTCAATGGTACGGTTCGGAGCTAGTAGTAGTTGACAGGTTTTTTCCATCATCAAAGACTTGTTCTAACTGTGGTCATGTTCAGGATATGCCCTTAAATGTAAGGACTTATGATTGCCCAGAATGTGGCTTGTCAATAGATAGAGATTTAAACGCCAGTATAAATTTAAGAGATGCGGTCGGCTTGACCGTCAATGCCTGTGGACGGAGTGCTGCCGACAGTTCCGGTGGAAGCAGGAAGTAAACATTAAAATGTCGCTATATGACGTTTTATGTCGGTTTTATGAAGCAGGTGCAGATATTTCAACCATAATAAATTCTTGATAGAGTAAAACCACTTTTGCGATGATACTTAGAACTAAAATTTAGGAACAATTAATTATGAGTAAAATTTTGGTGGTGGATGACCAACTTTCTCATCAGGAAATGATTGTCAGCCTCTTAAAAAAAAGTGGGCTAAAGGTGATGTCTGCCAATAGCGGAGCAAAAGCATTAGAGCAGACAGAAATCCACAAACCTGACTTGATTATCTTGGACATTGTAATGCCAGATATTAATGGTTATGAAGTTTGCCGACGCCTTCGAGCAAACTCTGCGACAAAAGATTTACCAATTATTTTTTGTTCGATAAAGGGAGAAGAGTTTGACCGTTATTGGGGTATGAGACAAGGCGCAAATGCTTACGTCGCAAAACCGTTTCAACCAAAGGAACTTCTCAGCACAGTCAAACGACTTTTGCGATAATTTAGGAGTCAAGAGTTAGAGGAATATTTTCAATAAGCCACATTCCGCACGTCAAGTTGTCGCATTAAAAGTAGTATAAAAATTGATAGGTTTGTAAGTATTTATACTGTATAAATCATCTTCATTGACTGAAAAAATAAGGTCTCAAGCCTGCCCTTTTAAGGGGATGAAAAAAGAATATTCCGTATTTCAAGCCTCCTGGTTCAGCAAGAGGTACTGATAACTCTTAACTGTTAACTGAAATGACCTTGCTCAGGAATCAAATTCTCAGGAAAATTTTCAGCATAAATACTTGAACGAGCCAGATAATTGACTAGAATCATTCCCTACTGGCTACTGACTATTGGCTACTTGCTTTTTATACTTCATTTTGAAGTGCAGAATGTAAGCAATAATTATACCTCCTAAGCAATTGCTAATTTTGGATGTATAACTTCTGTGAAACGGTATTAGATTTAGTTTTGCACGATTTTTTTCCTTATGGCTGATATATAAATGTAGGCTAGTTCAACCTAGCATCTAAACTCAAATTTAATCAGGACATAATTATAAAAGGAAAAGCCATTTACTAACTTAGCCCAATTTAGGTTGAGCTAGGTAATAGGAAATTAATACTGTTTCTAGTAGTCAATAGTCAATAGTCAGTAGTCAGTAGAAGTAGTTATTATTATCATTTTTTGTCCTCAAATAATCTATATTAACAAAGCCTGTATCTGACTTCAACTATTTTAGTTGACGAAACTATTCGTAACATTCTTTTTTCACGCTTGGTATAAACTGTAATTAATTTTGCAGTCGGTTTCTATGGTAGTGGGAGTAGGAAAATCAGACAAATTTCTTCTGTTGGCTGTCATGCTATTAAGGTTTCAGGGATAAAAAACCATCTATATAACAGTTATCAAAAAAGAATATGGCCATGACAGAAGAACAATTACAAGAACTTATTACTAGGATATGTGAAAATCCTGACCTTCAGAGTGCAAAACGACGAAAAGATATCGAACGACTTTTGCGTGAATTACAACAATTATCTGGACTCATACAATCTTCTCATCTCCTGTATTTGGAAGCTTTAGACCAAACTTGGCTGTGGGTAAGTAATCATATTTGTAATTTTGAACGTCAACCGAATTTGTCAATTAAAGAAAGCTTAAAAAATTGGATTAATGGTTATTTAAAACGGCGAATTCAAGATTTATATATTAACCAAGCAAAACAACAACATGATGAATTGAGTTTAGATATTCCTATTCATGAGAACTCAGAAAATCCCTTAACATTTTTAGAGCAATTATCGGATAATAGTTTTAATGCTCCTACCCTCAGTGGAATTGACAGTTATATTGAGAAATGCCGAAATATTAACATTCAAGTGGCTTTAGATAATTTAGAACATTATGTAGAGGAAGACCCAGAACATATATTTCAAAATTGCCATCCTCGTAAAAATCCCAATTGTAACTGTAAATTTCTTTGCCAAAAATTAGTTTTCCAATACCCACCAGATACATTTGCTAATATTAGTAGAGAATTAGAAATTAACTACGATACTCTCAGGTCTTTCTGGAAAAGAAAATGCTTACCGCTCCTGCAACAAAAATTAGAGGAGCTAGGATACTCAAGAGATGAATAATTATGAAAAATAAACAAATGCCAAACTTAGAAATTCCTCTCGGTGTTGAAGCTCATCGGTTCGCCAGAAAATTCGCCACTGAACAAACTACAAAGGAAAAAAGTAAACAAGTTTATTTGAATACATTAGCTGTTTATGCAGTTCACAGATATCTGAAATGGTTAGGAATTGAGACTAACTTAAATAAAAGTGATTCTTGGCATTCAATTCTCAGAAATAAATGGAATGTTGCCGACCTAGTTATTCCAGACATTGGTCAATTAGAATGTCGTCCTTTTTTACCAGGAGAAACAACTATAACCTTACCTCCAGAAGTAACACAAAATAGAATTGGTTATCTTGCCATTCAATTCAGCGATCGCTTAGAAAAAGTGGAGCTTTTAGGATTTGCAAAAGCAGCCGTAGAAGTTCTGGAAATTCGTCATTTACTTTCCCTGGATAATTTAATTAATGCCATCTCAAACCCACCACCGAAAATAGTAAATTTAGCAGCTTGGTTTGAGGGAATTTTTGATGAGGTTTGGTTACCTATTGAAGAACTATTAACTACTAAAAATTTGGCATTTAAAAGCTTTGGAGAATCTAGTAGAGAGAACAAAATTGAACGAGCTAAAAAGATCGATCTAGGACTATTAATAGATGGTCAAAAAGTAGCTCTATTAATTAGTATTTCGACAGAAGAAAATCAAGAAAAAGGTGTTTTGGTTCAAGTTTATCCAATGGGAGAACAAACTATTTTACCTCCGGGTTTAAAACTAACAGTAATTTTGGCATCTGATGAAGCTGAAGCAATAGCCAGGGAAACCGATAATTTGATTCAGCTAGAATTTTCTGAACATCCTGGAAAAGAATTTACTGTTCAACTTTCTCTAGATAATGAATCTATAACAGAGAAATTCGTCGTTTAGTTTTTAAGTAAGCATTCAACTATCAGCTATTAGCACTCAGCAATAAAAATGAAAAACAAATTTTATTAGTCATATTGACTACTTTACTATTGATTATTGAATCTTTGAGATAAGTAGGTAGGTATAATTAAATGTAAAATGTCATTGCGACTGAAACGGAGTGGAAGGAAGCAATCTCAATTCAATACTTACAACTAAAGACAATGACAATCAAAAAACAAATTATTATCAACTTAGAAGCAGGTAATTTTGAATCAGGGTTTTCTACTAATATTAAGGTGCAAAAAATAGTAGAAAATTGCGCCAATGATTTAATCCAAATAGATTGTCAATTTCCTCAATCTTTACTTATACCTAATATTTATCAAACATGGCAAAGCAATTATGATACTATCAGAAATTTTCAAAGAGCTAGAAGAGGGTTCAAAAAAAAGCAAATTACTAATGTTAGTATTCCGACTATTTCTGATTGTAATCAAAATATTGATAGTTTACGAGAAAGTCTTAATGATTGGCTAAATCCTGTCAAAAGACAATTAGAGCAAGCTCTTCAAATTAATCCAGAAGATGAAATTAATGTTGTACTTCAGAGAGAAAATATTAATTCTAAATCTACGGAAAATCTCTTACAAAAACTCCCTTGGCATTGGTGGGATTTATTTACTCAGGAAAATTTTACTGATGTTGCTATATCCTTCAGTAATTCCCAACAAATTAACTCTATTTATTCTGAATTAGAACCAATATTACCTAGACCAAAAAGAGTAAAAATATTATGTATTCTTGGAGATAGTAAAAATATTGATGTTGAAGCCGATCGCAGAACACTCAGAAAAATACTAGGGGCATATTGTGTTTTTCTTAGACAACCTACACGGTCAGAATTTTTCAATTTCATGGAGAAAGAACGTTGGGATATTTTATTTTTTTCTGGGCATAGTAAAACAGATCGAGATAGTCACACTGGATTACTGTATCTTAACCCACAGGAAAAACTAGATATTCAAGAAATCAGAGAAACTCTTCAAACAGCGATGTATAAATATCAAGGAATGAAATTAGCCATTTTTAATTCCTGTGATGGTTTAGGATTAGCACGTCAATTAGCAGATTTAGACATTGCTCAAATTATTGTTTGGCGAGAACCTGTTCCTGATGAAATAGCACAAGAGTTTCTCAAATGTTTTCTAGAATTTTTCACCGGACAAAGAAATATTAATCCTGAAGATTTATCTTTATATCGTTCTGTACAAAAAGCTAGACTCGAAGTACAAAAATACATAGAAAATCCAGAGAATAAACAACGATTACCAAAAGTTAGTTGGTTGCCAGTAATTCATCAAAATTTAGCCAAAAAAAGTATTTATTGGCAACAGTTACGAGGAATTTTAGTAGATATTAACCCTCAAAAAAATACTCCTCGGGAAAGTTTACTTAATAGAGTAGAAAATTCCTGGATAAAAGGTGTTCTAGAAAAATCTTTACATATCGAAGAAACCATTGAATTAGGTCTGAGCGAATATCCCAATGCAGTAGAATATCCCTCAACAAGACAACCAGAAAATTCCTATCAGGAAAATCAAAACCTGCCAGAAGGAAGTAGAGCAATAGATATATTTGGCGAACTAGAAAATAAGAGAACAATGTTAATTCTTGGTCAACCAGGTTCTGGTAAAACTATCGCCTTGCTCGAAATTGCTCGTGAATTAATTACTGACTCCAGACAAGATTCAAACTTAGCAATTCCTGTCATTCTTAATCTTTCTAGTTGGGGTGGAAAAAAGGAAGCAAAACCTTTAACTAATTGGCTAGTTGAAGAACTAAATAGGATTTATCAGTTTACCCAAAAACAATGTCATGCTTGGGTTGAAAATCAGGAATTATTATTGCTTTTAGATGGTTTAGATGAAGTTAGAGAAAATCAAAGAGAAGCTTGTGTCAAAGCAATTAATCAATTTTTGCGAGAATATGAAAAAACCGAAATAGTTGTTTGTTGTCGAATCGAAGATTACAATAAAATTTCCGAAAAATTGCAGTTTCAAACTGCCGTTTTTTATCAGTCACTTACAGAACCACAAATTAATCGTTATTTTGATGATGCAGGTGACAAATTATTAGCAGTTAAAGAATTGAAAAAATATGACCAAGCCATACAAGAGTTGGTAAAAATCCCTCTGACTTTAAATTTAATTGCTGTAGCTTATAAAAATAAAACTATAGACGAGTTATTAGAGATAAATTCCTTGGCAGAACGTCAATACCATTTAATCAATACTTATATTAAACGCCGATTTGAAGAGGAAAACTTATCTCATTATGGATCTATTGTATTGGAAGAGAAGCAACTCAAATATTCAGAAAAACAGTCAGTGTATTGGTTGAGTTGGTTAGCTAATAAAATTACACAAAAATCTCGAACAGAATTATTAATTGAACAGATACAACCTGATTGGTTGCCAGTAGGTATTCAACAATTAATGTATCGTATTTGCTTAAGATTAATTTTGGGACTGATAACTGGATTAGTTACTGTTTTACATTTGGGTACGCAAGTTACAAATGATTTAGGACTACAAATATTTTTAACTATTCCTATAACTATAGCAGCTTTAATATCATGTCTGATTTCCCTGGTACTATCTAGTTTTCTACCTAAAATTGTACCCCGGTTGATTCCTTTATTTATCTCTGGGGTGATGTTTGTAATTATTACAGTAGCAATGATATATCCAATTTTAGTAGATAATATAGAAGATGAACGAATTAGGTATCTATTGTCTCCTTTAATGGCTGAAGGAGTTGTTCTTACCATCTTTTTAAACTCTATAGACAGAGAAATAGGAATTGTTGATACCATCGTTCCATCTACGGAAAGAGCTAGAAAATATGCGAAACTTGGATTCATAGGTTGCTCAATTTATGTACTTATACGTCTGTTTTTTACAAGTAGATATACTAATTACAAAGATTTAGACGGTTTGTTTGGGGTGATTTCTGATATCTTGATTGAGTTCATATTATTCACAACAGTTCCTGCAATTATTGGTTTCTTAGATAAAGGGGAAAACCTAGAACAAACCGTAATTCCTAACCAGGGTATTTGGAGGTCTGCTAGAAATGCTAGTATTTTCTTTGCTATCCTTTTTCCAGTAGGAATACTTTTTAGCTTAAATTATGCTGAAGCAGGACACGAAATCATCAGTATTGGATTAGCACATGGGTTACTAGCTTTCATGGCAGGTGGACGAGGACCTGTTTTTGCCGGATTAGTTTTAATTCAACACTTCACTTTACGTCTTATTCTCTGGTGGCAAGGTTATGCTCCTTGGAATTATGCTCGCTTCCTTGACTACGCCACAGAACGCATTTTTTTAAGAAAAGTTGGTGGTGGTTATATTTTCATTCATCAAATATTGCAAGAACATTTTGCCAAAATTTATTCTGAGAAAAAGAGTTAAGCTTTGTAGGTTGGGTTGAGGTACGAAACCCAACAAAAATACCTGTAGATTTGTTAGAGTTGTCGATCGCTCAACATTAGTATCAACCTAACAAAAATGTCCGTTGGATTGCGCTAGCGCTTAACCCAACCTACTCTATTACAACTATAAGATAACATTAAAGAATTTTTTTATTTATTTTATAACTGCCTAAACACTACCCGATAAAAATTTCACAATTACTTTTAATTTATGTGAAAAATTATTAAGTAAGAAATTAAATACATCAAAATTTGCACGATTTTTTTCTATAAGGCTGATGTATAGATATAGGTTAGTTCAAATCTAATTTTGCACGATTTTTTTCTCTAGGACTGATATATAAATGTAGGCTGGTTCAACCCAATGTCCAAACTTATTATCAACTGATTTATCCATAGGAGGTCAACATTGTATTTGAGCTAGTTATTTTACAACCGTGGGACTACTTAAATTAGATTCTTGTTTTCTAGTTTGTCTATTTGTATGGAAATAACAAGCAGCACAAATAAAAAAAAAGATCAAGGAAAACTGGGAATTATATTTTCTAGCCTCACTATTTTATGAGAGCGATCGCTCAATATATCTTTCCCACCACAATTTAGATCGAATCTGGTTTAACCAGAATCATGTATTCCCATTACTAAACACTCGTAGAGGCAAACGGTAGTTTGCCTGTACATAGAGATTTTTGTTCTTTAATAGCGAAATAGCGATCGCTCTTTGAGAATATTAGGACTTACCCATGAGAGAGGCAAAATCTAGGTTTGAGATTGCTTCCCTATCCGCAATGACGGAAATACCTTGTATTGCCTAAGTCCTGAATATCGCAAACACAAAGGTAACTTTTATTTTCAATCAGGAGTGTTATATGTCTACCCAATTCAAGTCAGTCTTTCCCTTTGTGAATAAAATATTTGCTACAACCATCACTTTAGCAACTACAGCTCTCTTCACCACAGGAGATGCTGCTGCAATATCTATTACCTCCACAGTTAACAGTAACCGGAATATAGTTCCAGTTGTTGGCACTTCTCTACAAGATGGAGATTTTCTACTTACCTTACTTATTTCTGTCATTACGAGCGACAGCGAAGTAATCTCAAATCTTAGTTTTTCGTACCTCATGCGTAAGTTCTGTAGTTATCAGGTACACCTAGAAGCCTAGGTTTGGTAGAACGACAGTGTTAGCACAGCTTATCCGCAGGCTCAACCTAATAAAACCTTATGTTGGGTTTCGGAGTACCTTAATCCAACCTACTTTTACTCAGTTTAATACCTTGCTACTAAAATTTCTCAAGCATTTTTCGTAACAACTATGCTTTTGAGAAATGGATAAAGCAGCAAGTTACTTTAATCGCTAATTCGTAATTCAAAAATCTACAACATTACATCAATTAAAGGACGAAAATTATGTCTATAAATACAACAACACTTGACATCTTTGAAACTTTAACTAATGGTAAACAGATTGCTCAATCCTTACTCACAGACTTAGCTCAAAATCAGGAAAAATTCAAATCTATTGTAGAAATAGCTTTTGGCTCTGATATTAATAGTCAAAAACTAGATAATCTTCGGCAAAAATGGTTAGCTCAGGATTTTTCCAATCTTCCTGAAGTAGAAATTCGTTCTGCTAGTGAAATAGATGGTGCAAATGGAGCTTTTTCTGGAGATACAAATCGAATTTATATTGCTGAGGAATTTATCGTTGCAAATGAGATGAATTTAGAGGCGATCGCTGATGTTTTCCTAGAAGAAATAGGACATTTTGTTGATAGTCAAATTAATATTTCAGATTCGCCTGGAGATGAAGGAAAAATCTTTGCCTCCGCTGTTAAAGGTGAGACTCTAGGGACAGAAAAATTATCACTTTTGCAGACAGAGAATGATCGTGCAACTGTCAACATAGAAAACCAATTCGTTCATATAGAAAAATCCGATCCAGGAGTGATTTTAGATGAAAATGGACGAGGGACAAAGTTTAAATTAGACAATATACCTATTTTTACCACCGATCCTGAAAAAGATTTAGATAAAGATGGTTTGAATGATGAATGGGAAAATATTGCTGTTCAGTCATTAAAACCTACTTTAAGTTTTCATGAAAATGAAGATTTATTTAGCAACGAAGACCATAAGGTAGCTTTATTTACACGAGTTACTCCGGTTCAAGCTAAAGATGGAAATACCTATGTACTCTTTATGAATACATCTGCCTTTACTAAAGATTATGGTACTCCAAAAGCTGGTATAGGAGGTCATAATGGAGACGTTTCTAACTTTCAAACAGCTTGGAAAGTTATGGATGATGATTCTATTGAACTAGATCGGTTGTGGACTAGCGGTCATGTTGATCGGCTCAAGGATATCCACCATGAAACTTTTGAGATTAAGGTAGGAAATTCCAATATGGAATTTGCTGAAGATGGCTCACTTAAAATATACATTGAAGAAGATAAGCATTCAAATTGGCCTTCTATAGAACTCCGAGACTTAGCAAATGGCACTTATCCTGTTGGTTCTGGAACACTGCTACGTCCAGATACCTTCAATGTAGGAGAACCAAACTATCATCCAAGTTCAGATTTTACAAATAAAATTCATTTTCTGTTCGACGAAGAACGTGTTTGGTTTGACGATCCAAATGGGTTGTTTTGTGGAGGACTTAAATGTGATAAGGCTAAGAAGGGCAAAAGACTAGGAGGAATAATAGGAAGCATATTAGGAGGTATATCAGGAGGTATATCAGAAATTATAGTGGAAAATATAATAGGAACAAGTATATCAGGAGGTCTAATAGGAACTGTATCAGGAGGTATAACAGGGATTGTAAAAGGAATTGAAATAGGAAGAAAAATTGATGGAGCTTCTTCAAAGTATATTGGCAGTGTTTTTACAGACGAGAAAATTGACGAATTGTTTCCCAATAATACAAGGAAAGGCTCTGAATTTTATCTTCATCTTGAAAACCCGATATCAGCAGAGGTTAACCTAACAATTGATCGTGTAATTTCACTTGATTGGGATTGGTATAATACAAAAGGACCTGGAGATGGTATGGGAGATGGAACTGCTGAATTCTATGCCAAGATTAGTATTGGTAGCGGTAATGATAGTTTTAGTAAAACTACAGGGGTGGTAAATGAAAAAAGTAATCCTCAAGGAATTATTATAGGTAGTTTTCCACAAGACTGGTCTTTTAACCACCAAGTTAAGGATACATACGATCCTCTTGTTCCTATTACGATTGATATTATTGATCAGGATGGGCCTAGAAAAAATAGAAATGACGATCATGCTGACATAAATCCATCTGACACTATAGAGGAACTGGTACTTGACTATAATCTGTTTACAGGAGAAGTCAATAATCGTGCCACGCAAGAACCTCTAGAAAAACTCAACTCTGGTCAGTTTTACTCAGAAGGAGAAGATGGAACTGACAAATCAGGTATTTGGTTCACAATTGAACACTCACTTGCTGGTATTACACCGGAGAGCAAACTAGCTCTAAACATCGGTCTAGAAGGTATTTCAGGCGGCAATCCTGATGAAGATATTTTGATTAAACATATCAGTGGCCAAGCTGGCAATGAAGTTATTGAAATAGACCCTGACAACTTTAAGCAAACTTACGGCCCTGGCACAGGAAAAGGAGAATTTACTGTTATTCAAGGATTTGCCGGAGATGGTAACGATGAAATCATCCTAGATGGTGTATTAACCCCCGTTTATATGGGTGGTGGAAATGGCAACGACCGCATAGAAATAATTAATACTCCTGGAGGTACTGCCCCACGTTCCACCATCTTCGGTGATGATGGAAACGACACTCTTCAAACTGGAGCTGGCAACGATGGTGTTTATGGCGGTGAGGGAGACGATCGCCTAGTAAGTAATGATGGTGATGACCATGTTACGGGAGGAGGAAACAACGACTTCATTGATGGTGGAAATGGAGATGACATTCTTAGTGGTGATAGTGGAAATCCTGGTGCGGATACAATCTATGGTGGTTCAGGAGAAGATGTCATCGGTGGTGGAGGAGACACTGATACTATTGACGGTGGAGAGGGTGATGATGTTATTCTCGGTGATTCCTCATTTGATTCGGTAGACGAAATCACATTAGCCACTCCCGATACTGGAGCTGGAGATAGTATTCTCGGTGGACTGGGCGACGATATGGTATTAGGTGAATGGGGAGACGACGAAATTCATGGTAATGAAGGGGTAGATTCACTTTTTGCGGGTCCAGGAAATGATATAGTCTATGGTGGTAGCGATAATGACATCATTGAAGGAAATGATGATGCCGACTTCCTGACGGGAGAGCAAGGTGAGGATGTTATTGATGGTGGCAACGACATTGATACAGTCAGCTACGATAACTCCCCCAACGCCGTAGTTGTTAATATCG
>NZ_JBNHER010000173.1:0-4921 GCF_050015975.1 Dapis purpurea BLCC-M126
TTCCTTCTTCCTTCTTCCTTCTTCCTTCTTCCTTCTTCCTTCTTCCTTCTTCCTTTAAACGCAAATCTCTGTACTCTATATTAATGAAAACTGCTATAAATTGGTATTATAGAAAGCAAGGGGATTTGATATGAAAGGCAAAAAAAATAGCCTTCCCTTGGGAAAGCTAATATAGTCATTTAATTCAAAAATGAAACACTTTTGAGGTTAAAAACCTTTCATAGCAAGAAATACTTGTCTCAATCTAAAGTTAAACCACCATAAAATGAAATTACTATTATGATGATTTAGCAATCATAGTATAGAGAAAATTCATAAGGATGAGGACGTAGACGCATGGGGTTAACCTCATTATCCAACTTGTACTCAATCCAAGTTTGAATCAAATCTTCCGTAAATACTCCACCAGTAGTCAAAAACTCATGGTCTTTTTCCAAAGCTTCTAAAGCACCTTCTAGGGAACCAGGGGTGGAAGGAATCTTACTCAACTCTTCAGGACTGAGGTCATAAATATCCACATCTAAAGATGCACCTGGATCAATTTCATTCTTAATCCCATCAATACCAGCACAAAGCATTGCTGCAAAAGCCATATATGGGTTACAACTAGCATCAGGACAACGGAATTCTAGTCGTTTTGCTTTAGGATTAGTACCACTTAAAGGAATCCGAACAGAAGCAGAACGGTTTCCTTGAGAATAAGCTAAGTTTACCGGAGCTTCAAAACCAGGAACTAATCGCTTGTAAGAATTAGTAGAAGGATTAGAGAAAGCTAATATTGCTGGAGCGTGCTTGAGGATACCACCAATATAATTAAGAGCCATCTTACTCAAGTTAGCATAACCATCTCCCCAGAATAAAGGCTGTCCCTCTTTCCAGATTGACTGGTGACAGTGCATCCCAGAACCATTATCATTAAAAATAGGTTTAGGCATAAAAGTGATAGTCTTGCCATACTTTTTGCCCACATTTTTGATGACATACTTATAAATCATCAAGTTATCCGCAGCTTCTAGCAATGTACCAAACTGGAAGCCTAATTCATTTTGACCACCAGTAGCTACTTCGTGGTGATGTTTCTCAATGGGAACTCCACACTTAGCCATTGTTAAGAGCATTTCTGTCCGTAGGTCTTGCATGGTATCTGTAGGAGATACAGGGAAGTAGCCTTGTTTGTAACCTGGTTTATAGGCTTTGTTACCTCCATCTTCTTCACGACCAGAGTTCCAACGACCCTCTACACTATCAACATAGTAGTATCCTTTATTTTCTGTTTGGTCGAAACGAGCATCTTCAAATACAAAAAATTCAGCTTCAGGACCAAAGAATGCTGTATCTCCAATGCCTGTTGTTCTTAAATAATCAACTGCTTTCTGAGCAATAACTCTAGGACAACGACTATACCATTCACCAGTTCTGGGTTCTTTAATACTACAGGTAATACTTAATGTAGGTTCTGCCATAAAAGGGTCAATCCAAGCAGTAGTTGGATCGAGTACCATCATCATGTCTGACTCGTTAATATTTTTCCAGCCACGAATACTGGAACCGTCGAAGGCAACTCCATCTGTGAAAGAACTTTCATCAATTTGGCTTTTGTGAACTGTTAAATGTTGCCAAATACCAGGTAGGTCGATGAATTTCAAATCAATAACTTGAATGTCATCATTATTAATCCAGTTCAACACATCTTGAGCGGTTTGTGCCATTATTAGCTCCTAAATTTTAAATTTTGATTTTCTTAACAGGCTTAATAGCTGCTGCTACTGCTCCATAAAACTTTGACAAAAGGTCACAAAGTAACAAATTGAAATTGTATTAACGTTACATCTGGCGTTCTATATTGCTTTAACTGAGACTATAGACAGCACATCGAAGACAGACAGCGCTCTAAGACTGACTGTAATTAGCTCTAATAAGAATACATCTGGCTAATAATAAGAATTAAAATTGTTGAGTTTTTGTATCGAATGTTACTATATTTCTCTGGCCTACTCTAATGATTCTGCTAGGTGTCAATTTATAGTAGGCTAATATGGAATGTTTAAGAAATTGTTGGGAGATTGATTTTATGCGGGACACTGTCACTAGCTTAATAGAAAATTACGATTCTAAGGGTCGTTATTTAGATCGAGATGGGGTCGATCAATTAAAGTCTTATTTTGAAACTGGTACTGCACGAGTACAAGCTGCTACAGTAATTAATTCTCAGGCAGCTAGTTTGGTTAAACAAGCTGCAGTTACTTTGTTTGCACAACAACCAGAATTAATTCGTCCCGGTGGTAATGCTTATACAACTCGTCGTTATGCAGCTTGTCTGCGGGATATGGATTATTATCTACGCTATGCTACTTATGCTTTAGTAGCAGGTAATACAGACGTTTTGGATGAGCGTGTCCTGCAGGGGCTTCGGGAAACTTATAATTCTTTAGGAGTACCTATTGGACCTACTGTGATAGGTATTGGTATTATGAAAGAATTGGTTAAGTCTGAGGTAGAGGCAGCAGGTATTCCAACTGGTGCTTTTTTAGCGGAACCCTTCGATCATTTAATTAGCGAGTTGGCGGAAAAGGATATTTAATTAATAATGGATAATGGATAATTGATAATTATTTATTACCAAGCGCAAAAATGGGATTTGATTTTCAAATCCCTACAATTTTTTTCAGAACTCAGTAATCAGTTTAATTGTTTTGATTTTTTTGAGATTAATGAAGCGGATTTTAACAACTCAAAAAGCTGATAGTTGTTTAATTAATAATGAATAATTAATAATTATTCATTACCAAGTGCCCAAATGGAATTTGTAAACCAAATCCCTACAGTTTTTTCAGAACTTAGTAATCAGTTTAATTGTTTTGATTTTTTTGAGATTAATGAAGCGGATTTTAACAACTCAAAAAGCTGTTGACGCAGTTCTGACCTAGGAAGCTAGTTGTTTGCGGAGTATTCCTGAAAGGAAATGCTAAAAGCTGATAGGTAGTTAATAATTAAAATTTGTGGCTAAACAAAGATTAGATGTTTTATTGGTAGAACGAAATTTATGTACTTCTCGACAAAAAGCTCAGGTTTTGATTAGAGCAGGAGAAGTAATGGTAAATCAACAAATAATTGATAAACCAGGAACTGAAGTTGACTTAAAGGCAGATATTAAGGTTAAACAAAAATCTTTATATGTTTCTAGGGGAGGGTATAAACTTGCGAAGGCATTAGAGTATTTTTCTATTCCTATTTCTGACAGAATATGTCTTGATGGTGGCATATCTACGGGAGGATTTACAGATTGTTTATTACAAGCAGGTGCTAAATTAATTTATGGTATTGATGTAGGTTACGGACAAGTTGACTGGAAGTTGCGTAACGACCCTAGAGTAATTTTGAAAGAGAGAACTAATCTGCGTTATTTAACTCCTGAAGAATTATATGGTGATTCAATAATATTGAATTATGAATTACAAGAAAATGCAACAGAAATATATCCGAGTTTAGCTGTAGTTGATGTTTCTTTTATTTCTCTCACTAAAATCTTACCTGCTCTATGGCAATTAATTATTCCACCTAGTGAGACAATTTTGTTGGTAAAACCTCAGTTTGAAGTAGGAAAAGAACGAGTAGGAAAAAAAGGTGTAGTTCGTTCCTCTTTTGACCAAGCCGAGGCAATTTTTCAGGTATGTTGTAGTGCTAATAATTTAGGATGGAAATATGCTGGTTTAACTTGGTCTCCCATACAAGGTCCGGCTGGTAATATAGAATATTTATTATGGTTAAATCTTGAAAGTGAACTTTTACCTGATAGGTCGGCGATCGCTAACATCACAAAATTAGCTCAACAAGAATTTAATCATAGTTCTTCTATAAATTGCCATGTTCATCCGAAAAATTAGTATATTTTTTATTTTCTTTATTAAACTATCTATTTACATATTTTGCACTTCGTTTATTTTTAGCACGATAGTTTCAGCAAAAATAATATCTGTTAAATTAGCTGATAATTTTTTATATAGTTTAATAGTCTTCGGTGATTTTTTAAGAGGAATAGAAATAGTTGAACTTTTTAATATTATTGCTTTTGCGGTAGTGGGAATGGGTTTTGGTTTGGCAACTGTTTTTTTACCTAAATATTTGGGTCGTTATGTCAGCACGATTTTATTGATAATTTTGGTTCCAATAATTTTTATCACAACTCAAATGGTGAGATATGATATCTGGGTAGAGCAGGTAGCAAAGAATGATAATTTATCATTTAATCAAGCTGAATTACTAACTAATTCATTTTTAAATCAAAGAGTAGGAAACGATGGTATATATGGCTTCTATTTATATACTGCCCAATTTCCGATTCTCCCTGATAAAAAATTACAGATTAACAATTTAGATAGATTAGAGAAAAGTGTTAATTCCAAGTTTGTCCGGTTAATTGGAGTTCCTCCGGGAGTAATTTCTTGGAGCATGAGTTTATGTTTTTGGATAATTAGAATCTTTTATTTTGTTATAGCAGTAGTAACTACAATTTTTCACTTTAGAGAAGGTTTAAGGATTGTTAAATGTTGAAGCAGGAGTCATTTAAATTATCAGTTATCAGTACCTCCAATCGAAATTAATCTCTGCATTTCTACCAAAATTCATTATCTTCATGAATGGGAAAAGATTGACAAATTAGAAATAAAAATCTGATTCATCTCTATTGCGATATACGCAATAGAAGTTTCTCGGCAAATTAATCTCTGCATTTCTGCCAAAATTCAGTATCTTCATGAATGGGAAAAGATTGACAAATTAGAAATAAAAATCTGATTCATCTCTATTGCGATATACGCAATAGAAGTTTCTCGGCAAATTAATCTCTGCATTTCTGCCAAAATTCAGTATCTTCATGAATGGGAAAAGATTGACAAATTAGAAATAAAAATCTGATTCATCT
>NZ_JBNHER010000174.1:0-3564 GCF_050015975.1 Dapis purpurea BLCC-M126
AACTCCTAACTCCTAACTCACAACTCCTAACTCCTAACTCCTAACTCATAACTCATAACTCATAACTCATAATTGAGGATTTATTTATGCTCAAGAGGCGGAGGAAATATATCCTTTATTTATTTTATTTTCCGAAACTCCAGAAAGAGTTAAAAGAGGATTGATAGGAGCAAATTTGCCTTTCGTTGTACAACCAACTTATGATTCGATAGAAGTAGAAGTTGAGGAGTCGAATGTTGAGATAGAGAAAATTTTATTTCAGATGGATGATGGGGTTGATGATATTTAGGGTTTTCTAAAAAAGTCTTTTTAAGGAGCGGGGGAGTAGGGGAGTAGAGGAGCAATTTTTTTGCCCAACTCTTGCTCAAAATGCTAACTTTTTGAGCGTTTTAGACTGAAATGGAAAGACAGTATTTCAGTTGATAGTATGGGAAAAAAGTAATTGTAGATGGTCACTTTGACAAAGTGAAAGAAATAATTATAGCAGTTTTCATTAATATAGAGTACAGATATTTGGGTTTAAAGGAAGAAGGCTTTAGTTATCTAGGAGAGAAGGAAGAAGGCTTTAGTTATCTAGGAGAGAAGGAAGAAATTTTGTAGTCTACCTTTGTGAAAACCGCTATAAAAGTTAAAGAAATAAGTAAAGATAAACTAGGTAAGAGGATCGTAGGTGATAATTGTGACATTCTCGATACTGATAATTTTTGAACTACCAGAAAAAATAACTAATTAACTATGAACCAACCATCTAGCAATCCCAAAGTAAGATTTAAATACTACGGTACACCAGGAAAAGACTTTCCCAGATTTGATGTCAATAGTCCCTTACCTGAAGAAGTTGAACCAACCTCCAGATATGAAGCTCATCTTGGCTTGCAAGTTTTCCCCACCTTGCCTTTAATTCCTCTTTTTAACTGGGCTTTCTCAGGATTGGCCAAAAAGTTGGGCTTCCGCAGCATGATAGGTTCCTCCTTGAGGGATTGGATGCCTGCTAACTTAAGTCGGCTGCATCCGGATAAGTTCAGCGATGAATATTTCGTGGAACGACGTTTAAATGGATTTAATCCGGGAGAACTGAGGCCAGTTACAGGTCAGGAATGGCAATATGCTGTTCGCTACGATACCGGACGCTTTCAAGCGGAACCTGGAGGAATACTTCCTGAATATAGTGAAGCTCGTTTTGTTCTGCGCGATCGCGCTCTCCACGTTCACTCTATAGAATATTCCTGGAAAGGCCAAGTTATTAATTCTTCTCCTACAGATGGACAATATTGGGAAAAGGCAAAATATTATTTTCGCAGTGCCGAATACGTCTTTCAGGAAATTCAGTCTCATTTGGGACGGACTCACATGAATATGGATCAATATGCGATGGCATTTTATCGGAATGTCATTAAAAGTCCTATTCGCGAGCTACTATGGGATCACTTTGAAGGCTTAATTAGTATTGACAAGAAAGGATCATCCCTAATTATCGGGAATAAGGGCTTTATTCCGGAAGCCTCGGCTTTGGATGCAAAAAGCGTAGAGGGGGTTCTAGTAGAGGAAATCGCTACTTTGAATTATCACTGGTCTCCAGCACAAACCGCTCTCCCCGATCCGATTGATAATAATTATTACGATCGCGCTGCCCTTGCTATGTGGGAGTTACTGGAGAAATATGTTTCCGAATTTTTTGCTAATAATCAGGAGGAAATTAAAACCTATTGGCATGAAATTGAGGCTATGTCTCAAGATTTAGTAACTCATACAATTTTCAAGCCCAAGGAAAAATTAGCAATTAATGACCAAAAAGATTTGCAACAGCTTTGCGTTTATGTTCTCTACCACTGTACTTTTTTCCATTCTTGGGTAAATAATAAGCAATATGAAGATGGTGGAGATATTGAATATACGGCGATCGGATTGTGGGATGAAGATGATCCTAACTATGATGCTAAAAAGGTTGAACAACGCCATGATTCTCAAGTGAAATTAATGTGGACTTTAGCAAATCTTCATTACAACCCTGTTATTGAATTTGCTCCCCTTCCTCTGAAAAAACTACTTTGGGAATATCGCGATCGCATCGAACCGGGAATTCCTCTTGGATGGATTATGATGAGCATCAATATTTAGAAGAAAGCGCCAATATATTTTTTCAGAATGGAGAAATTGATGAAAAAAATTTGGGATACTATTCTGTTCTTTTTTTACTTAATTGGTGCCTCGTTACTTTTTATGTTGGCAGCATTTAAAAATAAAGGACGTGCAACTCATAAATATGGCGTGGGTGGTGCTGGAACTTTGAAAGTTGTCGATTACCCGGAATTTCCGGAACATGAGTTTTGGCAAGCAGGAAAAGTTTTTCCCCTACAAATTCGCCATGGTGCGGTGACATTTGAGGATGATGCAGCGATGGATCTTCGCAGTGCTTCTCTCAAACTCAGCGATCAGCCAGAGAAGAGTCCACTTGATATCATTATGAATACGGGGCCGCGCACATTTCGAGATATCATCGAATTTTGGAATTTTACTTTGGCATCTATAAGCGATAGAGGAGAGGACGAACCAGTTAGTTCTAAGGGACTTGAGGCTTATTGTCAAAAAGAACCTATCTTCAAAGAAATTTTTGCTGAAACCCTGCGACGTGCCCCTGACTCTTTTAGTCAGATGTATTATTACTCGAAGTTGGTAAATTACTTTAAAGCAAAAGATGGAAAACTCAGATATGTTAAATATCGTTTAATTCCTGAAGATCGGGGATTAGACTCTGGGGTTATACAGGGAAGCGATCTGGAAAAGCCTTGGTTGCAAAAGCGACTTCCGGAGGAGACAAAACCTATTGATTATCTCCGCAAGGAATATATTGAAAGATTATCAACACAACCTGTAATTTTTCATCTGCAATTGCGTTTGCATGAGGATATTCAAGGAGATAAAACTGAAATTTTTACCCAGGAGCGAGACTGGAGCGAGGAAACTTCCCCTTGGCTTGATTTAGCAACAGTGAGAATTGAAAGATCGCTATCTTTTAAAGAAACGGAGAAACTCTCTTTTAATATTGGTAGGCAACCAGATTCTTTGGGTGCTGTGGAGGGGTTTTCTGCTAAAGATCCTAATTCTGTGAATGCTGCCCGTGTTCGGATTTATGGGTTATCTCTGGCAGTAAGAAGCTTTTTATACAATAAAAGTGAGTAGTTTACAGCGGTTTTCATATTAATAAACCACAATGATACTGACTCCTTACTCCTTACTCCTTACTCATTACTCCTACAACAGTTTTGTGGTCTACTCAACTGAAAAGCGCTGTAAGTAGGGTTTGCTGAGAAAAGCAGAGTGTGGGGAGGGTGGTTATATGAGGGTTTGGTTTCCCAGCCCCTAAGGTAATGTTTTCTGATTTTTTTTTGCACTATGAGGGGTCAGACCCTAAACTGCAACGTTATAGTTATTGAAATTTTTGGATGACATAAAATCCGGTGATATAATATACGTTGATAATTCTATTAATCAACGATCAAAAAGTTTTTGTTTGTAGTTGGGCTTTAGCCCTATCTACAGTTCGGGCTAAAGCCCAACTACAAG
>NZ_JBNHER010000175.1:0-3176 GCF_050015975.1 Dapis purpurea BLCC-M126
CGGCATATCCAATCGACCAAGAGAAGAGAAATAATATTTCCTTATATTCAATCCTCTCGGTTTTAACCAGAGGTAATTATCAATTATCAATTATCAATTAATGAAAATTACCTTCAAAATGCCCTACGAAAGTCTCAACATTAGTATATTACTATAAAGTAGAGAGAAGAGTATATTTTTTTATTAGAGGATAACAAAGTTGCTTTCACAAAATCCGATTGTTACATTTACTATTCTTTTATTAGTAATTCTCACTCTTCCACCTATCTTTGAACGTCTTAGACTTCCAGGATTAGTTGGTTTATTAGTGGCAGGAATTATTTTAGGTGGAGATGGATTAAAATTACTCGATCCGGAAACAGAAACGATGAAATTATTATCAGATATTGGTAAAGTTTATCTGATGTTTGTTGCCGGATTAGAAATTGATTTGGCAGAATTTAAAAAACATAAAGACCGCTCTCTTGGTTTTGGAATTGCGACTTTTTTATTCCCACTTATTACTGGTACATTAGTTGCAAAAATATTTGGTTTAGATTGGAATGGTGCAATTTTAACAGGTTCTTTACTTGCTTCTCATACTCTCTTAGGTTATCCCATCGTACAACAGTTGGGTGTAGTGGGAAATCAAGCAATTACTGTAACAATTGGGGCGACAATCTTTACTGATATTGCTGCTTTATTAGTATTAGCAATTTGTGTGTCGATTAATGCTGGTAATTTTTCGGTGATTAGTTTAGGAATTCAATTGGGAAGTTTGGCGATTTATGCGGGGATAATTCTTTGGGGTTTTCAATGGGTAGGTAAACAATTTTTCCGGCTAACTACTAATCAAGAAAGTAATCAATTTTTATTTGTTTTGTTAGTTGTGTTTATTGCTGCTTTAGGTGCAACATTGATTAATGTCGATCAAATTGTAGGTGCTTTTCTGGCAGGTTTAGCGATTAATGATGTGGTGGGTAAAAGTCCGGTTAAGGATAAAATAGAATTTGTTGGGAGTGTTTTATTTATCCCCTGTTTTTTCATTGATATGGGATTATTGCTGGATATGTCGGCTTTTGTCAATACTTTTTTAACTAGCTTTGAATTAACTTTATCTATTATTTTAGGTTTGCTTGGGAGTAAATTTTTGGCTGCCTTTTTGGCAAAAAAGATTTATCGATATAATTGGCATGAAACGATGAGTATGTGGTCTCTATCTATGCCACAGGTGGCTGCTACTTTGGCTGCTGCATTGGTGGGTTTGCAAGTAGGAATTTTGCCTGAGGTAATATTTAATAGTGTAATTTTTTTGATGTTGGTGACATCTATTTTGGGTCCAATTCTGACCGCTAGGTTTGCGAGTAAAATTTCTTTACCAGAGGTGGATTTTACATCGGATAATTCTTTGATTTGGTGGGAAACTCATCAACAAATTCCAGACAATTTGACAGACACAGTTGATGGAATTGTTAACCAGAAATTTGTTGTATTAGTGCCAGTATATTTTTCTGCCGAAAAAACAAAATATTTAATTGAAATGGCAGCAATGTTGGCAAAACATGAGGGAGGTTTAATAATTCCTTTATCTATAGTTAAAGGTTACGTCAATATGGATTCTCCTCAATTAAATTTGGCTTTACAACAGAGCAGTAAAAGGTTAAGTTATGCTTTGGAAATTAGCCAAAATTTTCAAGTTGACACTACTCCAGAAACACGAATTTCTGATAATTTTGCTAAGACCATTAGTCGCACAGCACGGGAAAAAAATGCTAGTTTAATTGTTATGAGTTGGAACAATAATACTGGCATTAAAGCTCGTTTATTTGGAAATATAATAGACCAGGTATTTTACTCTGCTCATTGCCCGGTAGCTGTGATGCGTTTGTTAGAAGATCCAATCAATATTCATCGGATTTTAGTACCTGTTAAAAATATTACGCCCCAAGCATTAAGAACTGTTAGATTTGCTCAACTTTTTGCTGATACTAATCAAGCTTCTGTGACTATACTTCATGTTTGTGATCGCCAGACTCCTGAAGCACAAATTAATAAGTTTTATTCCCAACTGTCTCAACTTATTTCTCAAGATAACACTGAAGTTAAATCGAGAATTAAAATTATTCGTTATGATGATGTTGCACCTGTGATTAGTAAAGCAGCAAGAGCTTATCAATTAGTAATTTTACGCTCCATGCGACGACGTACCGCAGCCGGGTTATCTGTTAGTGATGTTACAACTAAAGTTCTGTCTGAAATTACTTGTTCAGTGGTTATATTTGGAGAGCCTTATTCTTAACATTATGGAATAGGGAATAGGGAATAGGGAATAAGGAATAGTAAGAATATCTCTATTGGTGAACCTCATTCTTGATTTAAGTCAAAAGTTAAAAGGCAAAAGGCAAAAATAAGAGAAATGGAACTTCTCTACATTCTTTTTCAGAGAAATCTATTAAATTTTTGGCGTTGGTAAATAATTGTATGATTTTTTAGAGTTAGGAGTCAGGAGTCAGGAAGTTAAAATACCTTTTTTCCTGACTATTAATCTTACGACTATAAGAATTTCATACCTTATTTTACCAATGCCAAATTTTTAATCAATGTCTGGTTGAATAATTATAATTAGAAGCTCTCGTAGTCTTGCTCTAGCAATAAGATAGATATTTTATGTTGCTCAAGAAATACTACAAACAAAAACTTTTTTATCACTTATTATTGGCACATCGTATAAGTAGATATATCTAAAGAAAATAATCTGAGGTGCAAATTAAGCAACCTCCGGAAAACCACATAAGCAAAATGTAGTGCTAATTAAGAACAAAAATAAACTGTTTAAACTTTTCTAGATTTTCTAACCACAGGGGCATAAAAAAAATTCATACTGACTCAAATGTAACTATTAAGGAATAAAGGAAGAATAGTAATGCAGATATTTAGTAATAATCCTCCAAAAATGTTTTCTAAACCTCAACCTGGTATAGTCGATGAAAAAATTACTCCTGATGAACCTGGAAGAGTTAAATTCAAAGCTACATATTGGCCTGCGATGCTTTTTAGAGATTACAGTATGACTCTTTATCCAGGTCAAGAAGTTGCAGTTGTTGGTAGTCAGGGAATTACTTTATTGGTGCGACCTCTTTAACACCTTCTTGAAAACTAGACACGCGCTAGACATTTGCCATCGGTGAGTGCAAATG
>NZ_JBNHER010000176.1:0-23099 GCF_050015975.1 Dapis purpurea BLCC-M126
TCCTGACTCCTAGATTAACTATCTAATTACACCGATACTACCGGATTTGATATGAAATACAAAAAATTGTCCTACTGAAGCGTTTCCACAGGAAATGGGAACCTCAGAATTACCCACTCGATGCATTACTTCCGTGAAACTGTCTATCTATGAAGACAAAAAAAACCAAAATTACCAATATCAAGTAGGAGTAAGTTTATCTTCTGATACTCCTAGTTATGTGAAGCGACAAGCAGATGAAATCTTTATGATGCACTCAAATTAGGAGAGTTTTGTGATGTGTTGAACTACTGACAAATGGGAAAGTCAAGTTTAATGTTACGACTAAGGCAAGATTGAAAAATAAGGTTGTGCCTATGCTGCAATTGACTTAATTGATGTGGGTAGTCAAGAAATTAATACCAAGCAATGGTATCGGGGTATTATTCAAGAATTAGTCATAAATTTTGACTTAACTATTAATCGGCGGGCATGGTCAAAATCAAGAGAAGATTTATCTCCTTTAGAACAATTTAGGTATTTTTTAAGGGAAGTTTTGCTAGGGAAAGTTGGGGAAAGTATTGTCATTTTTGTTGATAATATATATAGTTTAATTAGTCTGGATTTTCCCACCTATGATTTTTTTGCTCTGATTCATGCTTGTCATAATAAACGGGCAGAAAATCCTCAATATAAACGATTATCTTTTGCTTTATTTGGGGTAGCAACTCCTTCTAATTTAATTACTGATAAAACTATGACTCCTTATACTGCTAACTCCTGACTCCTGACTCCTAATCAAGTAAGTCTGGTTCCTGGCGCACAATCATCTCATAGAGAGACTGAAAACTAAACCAACCAAATTGATGGAAACCAATCTGACTATAGGTTAAACGAGCTATATCATGGTCAATTAGCACAGGTTTTCCTGCTGCTTCAGCCATAAGTTGGGCCTGACAGGAACGATCCATGGTAACAAACCACCAAGCTGCCTCATCTACTGAATGACCAACCGTAAGTAAACCATGATTTCTCAGAATTAATGCCTTTTTGTCTCCAAGGGTAGCAGCAATTCGTTTACCCTCATCTAGGTTCAGTACAACTCCTGTATAATCATCAAACAAGGCATGGTCTTCATAGAAAGCACAAGCATCCTGAGTCAAGGGGTCAAGAATCCGTCCCAGGGTTGACCAAGCTTTGCCATAGAGTGAATGAGCGTGAGCTGCAGCATCCACATCAGGTCGTGCAGAATGAATTTGGGAATGAATAGCAAAAGCTGCTTGGTTAACAGGTTTATTACCTTTGACTACTTCACCCTTGTGGTTAACCAATAACAAATCTGAAACTCGAATATGACCAAAGTACATCCCCAAAGGATTAACCCAAAAGTGGTCTGGAAATTCAGGGTCACGCATTGTGATATGTCCTGCCACTCCTTCATCAAACCCATAACGAGCAAACAAACGAAATGCTGCTGCTAGTCGTTGTTGACAGTGGCGACGTTCATCTTCTAAGCTATCAAATTTCAACTCTTGAAAAAAGTTTTTTTCCTGTATTTCTCGAAGATTTTTCTGAGATGTTTGATTTTGGCTTTGAGTCATTTTTTTATCTTGCTATAGCGTTAATTAACCTTCAACGATAATTGATAAATTTGATTCCCACACTCCCTATCAAGAAAAAATCTAGGGACGTTCCATGTAAAACATCCCTAAAAGGGTTTGAGAAAAGCTCGATCAACTTTTTACCAATGAATAATTGATAATTACGGCTTGCTGATTAACTATCAAAACATTGACAAATAAAAGCTAAAGCCTTTATTTTCTGAAAAATTGCAAGGTTTTCGGTATAAAAAGCTCAAAAAATTAGCATTTTGGGCTGACTATAGCAGAAAAATCAAGGGACAATTCTTTATCCTACTTCCTCTATAATTCCTATTTCTCCTGACTCCTGACTCCTGACTCCTACCCTTACCAAAAGATTTATTCAGTAAACCCTAATTAATCAATTTGGCTTTATTGCCTTCTATTTCAAGAGAAAAAGCGGTCGTTTGCGGAGCATTCCTTATATTCAATCAAGTACGGTTTTAACCAGGGGTAATTATCAATTATCCATTATCCATTATCCATTAATGAACTACATCAATACAGTTTGTTCAGTATTATCAGTCTCAGTTTGATTCACTTGAAACCGATCAGCATCAGGCAACTCTCTCTCAACTCGTCGCAACTCTGGAGTACGATAGGCAACTAATACTGCTCCCATATTCAATAGACCCATCAAGACAAATAACAAAGCCATTCCTCTGCCATCTCCTACTCCTATTATTCTGCCCACACTGCTTGCCAACATTCCATTTTCACTCATCAAAGGTTTAAACATAAACTCTACTAAAGGCGCTACACTTAGATGAGTAGTTACTAACAAAAACTTTTCCATCATATTCTGTAAAGCAAAAACTCGCCCTTGTAAATCTTGAGGTACTTTTTGCTGCCAAATAGTATGATTTAAACTAACAATAATTGCCCTCGAAAATAAATAACCAAAACCGCCAATTGCAGCTAAAATGACAGCAGGTTTTAATCCTCCCAAACATAGACATAATCCCTGGATAAATGCAAATAGTAAAATCCCTTCTATTCTTCGTTTAGAACATCCCCATACACTGACTATGACACTGCCTAATAACATTCCAATGCCACTAAAAGACATTACTATTCCTAGTTCTTTTTCCGAGGCAAAACTTAAAATCATTGGCAAGAATAAAACTTGCAATACTCCTGCACTTAAATAGATAACTCCAAAGAATATTGTCAACTTGCGCAAACCAGAACGGACTACTACATAATTCCACCCTGAAACAACTTCCTGCCATAACTCTTCAACACTTACTCTCCGTCTAATATTTTTCTGCTGCCTTCTAGGGAATTTGACAATTAACAGAGTGAAAAATGCTAGTAGATAGGTACCAAAATCTATCAATAATATACCGTGAAGGTGAATTTTGATTATCAATAATCCAGCTATACTAGGCCCAAGTATTCTTGCTGTTGCTATTGCTCCCTGTACCATGCCATTCGCCCGACTCAAGTGTTGCGGAGGTACAAGTTGAGAGATTGCTGATATATAAGCTGGCCATTGAAAAGCATTACAGACGGAACTAATACCCACTGCTACATAGATATGCCAAACTTCCAGTTGCCCAGAGAAAACTAGGAACATTATTCCTAATGCTGTTACCCCAGTAATTGAGTCACTGACAATCATTACCCGACGACGACTCCAGCGATCTACCATTGCACCAGCAAATGGTGAAATAAAGATACTAGGTAGATGAATGAATAAAGACAATAGAGCATAATGGGTAATAGAACCTGTTGTTTGATATACCCATACTGCTAGAGCAAATTCACTTAGACTAGAACCTAATAGAGAAAAAACTTGACCCAACCAAATAAATACGAATGTTTGCATAACCTTGAGTTGCTAGATGAATCAAAATAGAGTCGAATGGCATTTATTGAGTTTGTTTTGCTTAATTATACTTATTATAACTTGAGTATGGTGATTTTAAAATACTCACTATGTATTAATCAAGGTATATATTAAGCCGTAATAATTTTCTTTTGTCTCTTGAAATTATTGAGAAATGCTATGGCTATTAAACAATTTAATTTTTGCCAGATCGAATTAATTTTCTAGTAGTTATTTAGTAAATTTCCCCTGTTAAATTAGTCACTATAAAATGAATAACCAAAAATCCTAGGCTGGTTTTGGTTATTTATTTAAAGGTATCTTTTATTTACTGTAACTGTATCTTCTGAGAATGACTTAAAGATTAGATTGTCTTAATATTTTTATAATTTATTTTTATCAAATATTTTCTGTAATTCTACTCCTGAAAGGAACCTAAGAAGTATTGTTGCAAACGACACAAAAAAATTAGATAAAATCAAATAAAGCTGTGAGTATGTAGTTTATCTTAATAGGGAATAGGGAAAGAATAGAAATAAATATAGGTGTACCTTATGAGTCTGAGAAACGCTATAAATCCTCTGCTAACTTCAAACCATCACCATTTGGACAATTGTAGTAATCATCACTCAACCTACCTAGACCATTTAACAGCAACAATCCAGTAGCAGACTCTTCCTGATCATCCCCTATTCTTACCCAAACGTCGCCATACCAAATACCTTGTTGGTCTTTGCCTGCAAATATCGTAGGTAAAGTTTCAGGAGATTGTTTGACTTGCTGCTCTAGATAAGACTTTGCTTCTGGAGTCAAGTCAGTTACACCGCATAGTTGAAGAGTACGTTGTCGAAATCCTTTTTTTACTTTTAAGCGATAGAACTCCGTTCCGCTGTCGCTATCGCTACTTTGGATAGACTCAACTTGCCAATATTCAGTTTCAGGAATGCCACTATCTCTAAAGGCTGTGATGGTATTTTTGCTGCGATTACAGCCTACTATGCTAAAGAGCATTATAAATGTAGCCACATTGCCGACAAGTAAAGTTCTGTGTAAAAATTTGTTCATTGAATTTATAGTTGCATCTTGGACAAATACCAGTAAACATAGGATGGGTATCTAATAGATAGAGCTTCTCATCACACAAATTGCTTTTTCCATTAACTGCTAATCAATGTGTAAGCAAATGCACGTCCACCCACAATAAAAAAGTTTTTTGTGACAACTAATGCACATTTCCCCACTTCCCCAAAAACTAGGAGATGATTAAGACATGAAAGGGAAGAGAACAACCACTTCCTACATTAACAAATTAAACAAAAGGGAACCTTAGATGAATATTCAAACTAACCTCAACAAAGCTTTTAGTTTCAGTTTCGTTGCTTTAACCGCTACTTCTTTATCATTTGCCACAATAACTCCTGTAAAAGTTGCTTTTGCTCAGGAAGAAGTTGAGCCACCCCCACCCCCAAAAGTTGAGTACATGATCGTTCCTAGCGTTATAAATGAAGGGATGAACGGAACATGGAATTTACAATGGAAAGCCAATGGATGGTTATATAAAAGTCGTTTAAAAATGGATGGAAATTTTGGAACTATGCTTGTAAATGTAACTGGACCTAATGGTAGGAGAGTTTACGCTGAACAACAAATGAATATGCATCCTGAAAGAAATGGTTATACTCTTCAAGGTAATAGACCTACTTATCCAGGTAGTGATGCAATAAACCGTGACTATCAAGCTGATACTTTTTATGTTGAGTTAGGCGATGATGGTCGTTGGAGAATGAAAAATTGTTCTGATTATTCTGGTTGTATTCCAGTCAGGGTGACACAAATTAATTAATAAATTCAATGTTTCATTGATTGATTTATCTTGATAACAAGAATGCCAATGCCAACTAAAAATTGACTTTATTTTAGATTGGGAGCTTGATAATAGTTAGCTGAGAAAATAGTTAGTAAAAATTAACATAAAGATGATTTTTATGTCTGTAAAAACAGGGGGTTTGAACGTGATTAGTTCATCCTGTTTCTACAGCTAGCGTAGAAATGTATTTTTATTGACTACTTTATGTCTTTTTTTGGGTGAAATTATGGCGAAAATGCCCACGGTATTCGTTTTACAACTCCCACACTTTCTTGATGGAGTACCTGAGATTGTTTCTGCCATAAATCTCCTAACTATCAATATCTTGATGTGTCAAAAAAGGGACTTCAACTACTTCTCCTTCTACATTTCCTACTTGGACTTTTAAACCTACTCCCCCTGCTTTTGTTCTAATATAAACTAAACCAAAATAACCATCATTAGTTTCCGTAAAACTTGTTAGTTTTCCGACCTTTTCATCCCCAACTTGTACAACCTTTCCTAATTCTGCCTTTCCATTTAAACGTATTCCCCAAAGTCTTTGTTTCACACCTTTATATGTATTTAAACGAGCAATAGTTTCTTGGCCAATATAACAACCTTTTTCAAAAGAAATAGTATTCCATAAACCTGCTTCCAGAGGGTTGTAGTCATCTGTAAGTTCATAGTCTGGTGCAGGACGGCCTTCCTGTATTCTCAGTTGTTGCCACAGGCGATCGCCCATGGGTACTGCTCCTACTTCTACCAACATTTGCCAAATTTCGGCAGCATTATTTACAGGTACGATCAAAGTGTATCCCTCTGTTGCTAACCCACTACCGACAGCAACCCTAACTTCTACATTTCCTAGACTCATTAACTGATGAGTAGCATGAGCTACATCTGGGTTAGTTGTACCTGATAATTTTGCTATCAAGTTTTTGCCTTCTACTCCAATGAGACTAAATATGGCGTATTCACTGCTAATATCTTTTACTTCTACCTTATCCATGGGGAAGAGATAACGGTCAAACCATTCTACTAACTGTTGACAACGGATGGGAGAGACTAGCAACAAAACATTATTTTCTGTAGCGTAAGCTGTTGTTAAGTCGATAGTACGAGCAGTGGGTGTAACAAAAACTGTCTCACAACCTTGCCCTGGTTGCAAAATATTAAAGTTATTGGTACTTTGGTTATGGAGAAACCGTAAACGGTCATCGTCTGAAATTTCTATTAGCCCCCAATGTGAGCGATCGCATACAGCTACTCCGTTTTTTGTTGCTTCTATTGCTTGAATATCGTTACCAAAACTAACTGGAATAGAGTCTTGAAAAGTTGCTCCATTAGATGTTTGAATATTTTGTAATTTCTCGTTCATAGTTTTAGTTTGATTGTGATTTTTGCGTACAAATATTTATTTTTTATCAAATAATTTCTGTAGAAATAAAATGAATTTGGCAAACTCAAAAGTTATTTTATCCTGTGGTCATCTTGCTAGTTAATATATCTGACTGAACTGCTAACTAATAACTGTTAACTGATATCCATTAAAAAGTAGAGACTTTAAACCTTTGAGAATTAATTATCCATTATCCATTGTTAATTATCAATTATCAATTATCAATTATCCATTATCAATTATCCATTATCCATTGGTAAATCTTCCATCATATTTTCTACTACTTTTAAAGCCTTTTCATCAAGAATATCCCAATTAACATTTCCATCTTGATTAAGTAGACTAATGTCAATATCAACTTCTACTGTTTCGTCAACAGAATGAGTAGAAAGATAGTTGCTAAAACAAACTTGATAGCAGAGTTCCCAGATATTAATACTAATTTTTTTATCTTGATATTCTAAATCTAATCTATAACCTGGAATTGGCGTTTGTACTTCTTCATAAGTACCTTGCCAAACAGAATTTTCTAGTTTTTTCCGAATATGATCTAGAATTCTAATAAAGGCAGGTTGCATTAGTAACTCTGCTTGTTTCCAGGCAGTAACATCATTGATTTTTGGCTTCATTATATTTTTGATTCAGAAATATTTTTATCTTGATATATGGAAAATTATTTGCATTTCATAGTAAATTTAAGTCAATATTTTGATTGAAATATATCTTGTTTTATTTGTCAACTATTCATCCAATAATTACCATGAAATTTTGATCTGGTACTTTGGTAGACATTTTTAACATTCGGGTTAAGCAAAACTTGTAGGGTGCGTATTTACGGCTAAAATTTAAGCTGTGAAAGGTATTTGGGAATCTGTCGTAACGCAGCATTTAAGTGTGTCAGTCCACTACAACTAAACCGTCTGTTACAGTTTTGATGGTTCAATCATAGTTTGTAGTAAGCGCCTTTTATGTTGCGCAGCAAAACGCACCCTGCTGGACTAATGATAACTGAAAATACTTTTAGCTTTTGATTTTTGATTTGCGGAGAGAAGATATTCAATCAAGCACTCAATATGTTATTCTTAAGTATTAATTAATTTTGAACAACTAAAAGTTAGAGAAATAATGGGTAAACAGCGCGTACTCTCTGGAGTTCAACCAACTGGAAACCTTCATATTGGTAACTATTTAGGCGCAATTCGTAACTGGGTAAAAGGACAAGAAGAATACGAGAATTTTTTCTGTGTAGTAGATTTACACGCCATTACAGTACCCCATAATCCGGCTACACTAGCTACAGATACCTACACTATTGCTGCTTTATATTTGGCCTGCGGTATAGACCTGAATTATTCTACAATATTTGTACAATCTCACATTTCTGCCCATAGTGAATTGACATGGTTTCTCAACTGTATTACTCCCCTGAATTGGTTGACAGATATGATTCAATTTAAGGAAAAAGCAATTAAACAGGGAGAAAATGTAGGTACAGGTTTATTGGATTATCCAGTTTTGATGGCTGCGGATATCCTACTTTATGATGCAGATAAAGTTCCTGTGGGAGAAGACCAAAAACAACATTTAGAACTTACTCGCGATATAGCAGTTAGATTTAATCATCAATTTGGTCAGGGAGAAACTATATTAAAATTACCAGATCCTTTAATTAGAAAAGAGGGTGCGCGGGTAATGAGTTTGACAGATGGTACTAGCAAAATGTCTAAATCTGACCCTTCAGAATTGAGTAGAATTAATTTATTAGATCCACCAGATGTAATTACTAAAAAAATTAAACGTTGTAAAACAGATCCAATTAAAGGTTTGGAATTTGATAATCCTGAAAGACCTGAATGTAATAATTTATTGACTCTTTATGAATTATTTTCAGCTAAAACAAAGGAAGAGGTAATAACAGAATGTCAAGATATGGGATGGGGTAAATTTAAGCCTTTATTAACTGAGGCGACTATTGAAGCTTTAACTCCAATTCAAACAAAATATAAAGCAGTTATGGATGATAAAGGTTATCTGGAATCTGTTTTAGCTGAAGGAAAGCAAAAAGCAGAAGTGATCGCTAATCAAACTTTAGAAAAAGTTAAAAAAGCTTTGGGTTATTCATCAATAGGGAATAGGGAGTAGGAAGTAAGGAATAGGGAATAGGTAGATAGAAAAAAATAATGAGTTAATAACTCATAGCTGATAGCTGATAGCTGACAGCTGAATACTTAAATATTGAAAACTTAAACAGAGTAAAGAAATAATATAAATGAATAAATTTCGTAATGCCGTAAAATCTGGAGAATTTTTAATCACTGCTGAAGTAGCACCACCCAAGGGAGCTGACCCCACTCACATGATTAAAATGGCTGAAACTCTTAAAGGTAGAGTTCATGCAGTTAATATTACCGATGGTAGTCGTGCTGTATTAAGAATGTCCTCATTAGCAGCTTCTATCATCTTGAAAAATATTGGCCTAGAGCCAATATTTCAACTAGCTTGTCGCGATCGCAACCGTATAGCTTTACAAGCTGACCTAATGGGAGCTTCAGCTTTAGGACTTCACAATATTTTGGCCTTGACTGGAGACCCTGTAAAAGCAGGAGACCATAAAGATGCCAGAAGTGTATTTGATATGGAGTCTGTACGTCTATTACAAATGATTGCCAAGTTAAATCAAGGCATGGACTGGAATGAGAAAGCTTTACCGGATGGACCAACAGATTTATTTGTAGGTGCGGCGGTAGACCCTCAGTCCCCTAGTTGGTCAGGATTAAAAAAACGATTTGAACGTAAATTATTAGCAGGGTCTCAATTTTTTCAAAGTCAATTAATTTCTGATTTTGATAAGCTAGAAAAATTTATGAATCAAATCGCAGTGGATAGTAATAAGCCAATTTTAGCAGGAATATTGTTACTAAAATCTGCCAAAAATGCTGCTTTTCTAAATAAGTATGTTCCAGGAGTTGATATACCAGAACATATTATTAATCGTTTAGCAAATGCAGAAAAACCTTTACAAGAAGGAATAAAAATTGCTGCCGAACAAGTGAAAATGGCAAGCAACATTTGTCATGGAGTTCATCTAATGGCAATTAAGCGAGAAGACTTAATTCCCCAAATATTAGATATGGCTGAAATTTCTCCAATTAGGTAGCACAGGCATCTTGCCTGTTCAAGATACCCACGCTGCGGTAACACAGGCATCTTTCCTATTTTTCTTACAGCCAAGATGGGTGTGCTACAGTCCTTTTAAAAAAAACTGCTTTAATATTTCACTTGGTTTCTTATCCCAAGTATCAATATGTTCATAAATCAACCCATTTTGATTGAATTTATAAGTAGAATAACCATTAAAAAAAATCTTGGCTTTCCAAGGAACTCTCAAAACACCACGCACAGTCCAATTTGCCAAAATTATATCTTCTGCTGTTTGCTGAACATCATGTAAATCAAAATAAAGTTCCGTAAAAAATAGCCGACCGTGAAAGCGCAAAGTCCAAAAAATAATCCGATAATTAAATTTCCACTTAAAGGTATTTACCGGGTCTTTAAAAAAAATATCTCTAGTATAGATATCGTAGGAAATATCCTTTTCAAACAAAGTTGGTAAATCTAACTTTAGCGTCTCAATAACTTGTTCAACCTGCACTTAAATTTTCCTCACTATAAAACTAACTATAGCTTTAAGCAAACAGCTATCAGCTATCAGCTCAAGTCAAAACTATTATAAAGGTAAGTGCCTTTTTAGGTCTTGAAAAAGTACCTAGTGCCGCTACGCGGAAGTCAGAAGTCAGAAGTCAACCCACCCCTAACCCCTCCCAGGAGGGGAAGTTAGAAGTATTGATTAGTAAGACTTTTAGGATTTTTTAACTGGTCAGTTATTTCTGCCATCCTGCACTAGTTTTTAGCTCTTTATGCTCAAAAAGGAGCGCATTTTGGGCGCATAGTTGCGCAAAAAAATTACTCCCCATCTCCCCTACTCCCCTACTCCCCTACTCCCATCCCCCAATCTCCCCATCCCCCAATCTCCCCATCTCCACATCCCCCCATCTCCACATCCCCCCATCTCCCTATTTTTCAACCTTTTGCCACTGTATCCACTGTTTCCAACCCAAATACAAACCAAATAACAATATCGCCCAAACAAAACTAGGTTCTGGAATACCCATCATTCCATCGGGAGTCTGTTTTTTCACTTTCGCTTGACGACTGGGGTTATTGGGGTCAACTCTTTGGTCATCACTCACCGCCACAAATGCAGTATATTTCGACATCAACCGATAACCTAACGCTACATTTGTAACAGCATCGACTTTCTCTGGTGTCTCCCCACCAGTCATTTCCAACATTAACTGCTTAATTTTTGCTCGTCCCCAAAGTTGAGCGATCGCTTCATTCCCAGCATCGGAGTCAAAGCGCAAAGGAAAAGTTTTCTGATAACGTTTACCACCAGCAGCAACTGCCGTTATTTCTAAATTCCCGCTGAGTCTGTCTTGTTTACGTCCGTACAAAACTAAGGGTTCCTGAGCAAATAAGTCAGCAGGTTTAAGGGGGAAAACTTCTGGCGTTTCTCCCAAACCTTGCCATTTCACCTCAATATTTGTCAGCACTGGGTTATTTATTTCATTGAAAAACTTTTCTGTTACTGCATTGACAGACTCATCGTGACGGACTACATGAACTGTACCCTGACCTACTTCTGCGAGTCGGTTTAATAAATAACGGTTGACGGAACTACCCACACCAAAACTATAAAGACGGTTGCCTGGTTGTAGTTGTTTTTCTATCCGAGAAATGATTTGATTTTCATTACCTATTAAGCCATCTGTTAGTAAAACAATACTGCGCAACCGACCATTTTTGGCAGGGGGAAAATTCAGGACAGTATCAATACCATTTAATAATTCTGTACCTCCATTAGCTCTTAATTTGTTAACATAATTTATGGCTTTTTTTCGGTTATCTGGAGTATTAGCTAGAGGTTCGCTTGATAATGTTTGACTACTATTTGCAAAGTCAATAATAGTAAAGGTGTCGTCAGGATTTAATCCCTGAAGAAAACGGCGCATTAATACTTTTGATTGTTCGAGAGGGGCACCGCTTTGGGAACCGGATGTATCCATTAAGAAGACTACATCTTTTGGTACAATTTCTTTGGTTTGATATTCTAGGGCAGGAATTAAATAAACAGCAAAATGTCCGCCTTTATTATCGGCTTGAGAGAGAACCGTAGATTGGGTTTCTTTGCCAGCTACTTGATAACGGAGAACTAAATCTTTATTGGGAATAGTATCAGCTTGGTTTAGTTGTATCTGAGTAATAGATGGTAAGCCGGCAGCAGAAATTTTTTGTGTTTGGATTTGATGGGAGGGAGAAATAATATTAGAAATTGGTACTCCAGCATCAATTTCAATTGTGACGTTAATATCATTACCTGAGCGTTCTTTTGGCGGAGTTTCTAAAGTTTGAGAAAGTAAGTTAGGAATGGAGTTTGTTCCAGGTAAACTTGCTAAATGAATTGATTTTTCTGGGAAGCTTCCTAAATTAGAATTTCCAGGATTATAACGAGGTCCGACAACCATCGGAAAGACAAATTCATAGTCGCCCCCAGCAAATTTTAACGCATCCGTGTAACGAATTACTACTTCTATTGTTTCACCAGGTTTGATATTAGCTAAAGACTGAGTAAAAATATTAGGTCGTTCTTGTTCTAATAAGGCAGCAGTTTTTCCTTCTTGTTTGGCTTTATTGTAGATTTTTTTAGCTTCTTCCCGTTTTTTTATAACTCCTTTAATCACGCGATCGCCAATCCGAATTTCCATATCATCTACAGCAGATTCGTCGGGCAATGGAAATTCATAGGTTGCTTCTAAAGGAGTATTATAAGGATTAGTAAAACGTTGGACTACTTCTACGCGCGATAGGTTTCCAGAAATTTTAGCTGTTACATCTGTATGTTCTAATGGAAAAGCTTGGATTTCTCCAGTGTCAGATTTTGCATATAGTCCACCATAATTTGGAGATGAAGTAACTGTTTTTTGGGGTTTTACTTCTGGTTTGACATTAGAATATGCTGAAATTGGTTGGGGATAATTTGTTCGGGAAGAATTGGTAAATATTGCAGCTAAAAATACGCTCATTGATAGTAAAAAAGTAAGACCTGCAACTCCACCAACAAACCATTTACCGATATTATTTTTGGCTGTAGTTAATCCTACAGGAGTATTCAAATCATTTAATACTTCGGCTGCTGTTTGATAGCGTTTTTTCGTAGCAGTTTGCAGCATTTTATCGATAATTTTAGTTAACTGAAGAGACACAGGATGTTTCAAATAATCTTGCCAAACCCATTTATCTTCACCACTATCAAATAAATCGAAAGGTTCTACCCCTGTTAGTAGGTAAATACAAGTTATAGCTAAACTATATATATCGCTGGCAAAAACTGCTTTTCCTCTTACTTGTTCCGGTGCAATATAAGCTGCTGAACCAATTACTGTTCCAGTTTTTTTCAGGGTAGTCTTAGATGTAAATTTAGCAGCACCAAAATCAACTAACACTAGAGAATATTTTTGAGTTTTATCTCCACCATAATTAGTCAAACGAATAAGATTATCTGGTTTAATATCCCGATGTATTACCTGATGTTCGTGGATAAATTCCAAGATAGGCAACATTTCATTCAGCAATTCTCGGATTTTAGTTTCAGTAAAAACACCCTCTGTTGCCAATTCTTCAGCTAAGTTTTGACCATCAATATATTCTTGTACTAAATATTGATGCTCTTCTTGAATTAAATGAGCAAAAAATTCAGGAATTTGCGGATGTTTACCCAGAGTTTCTAAACGTACTGCTTCTTGTTCAAATAATTCTGTAGCTTTCTGAATACTTTTACTGTCTTTAGCAGTAGGAAAAAATTGTTTAATCACACATAAATAATTTGATGGTTGAAACTCATCCGCAGCTTTAAAAGTTCTGCCAAAACCTCCCTCACCAATAATTTCTAGAGCGCGATATCGTTCTGCTAATAAAAGTTTGGAACCACATTCCTGACATAGTTCTGTTTCTGCTGAATCTTGATGTAAACAGTTAGGATTAAAACATTGACTCATGGTATTTCTCAACTTTCTAGAATGATGGTGAAAATTAAATTTGATGAGCAAAGTACGGCCAATAATTAACAATTAACAACTAATTATTACCTCTTCTTAGTAAATAAGAGGATTGGCTAAAAGGATTTTTTTCTTTTTTTGATCGATTAGATATTTCCTTATATTCAATCAAGAAAGGTTTTACTTGAGGTAATTATCAATTATCCATTATTCATTATCAATTAATGAACTGAGACTTTAAATAAGGAAATATCATTTTGTTTAGCTTCACGGTCAACTTCCTGTTTTCCCGAATACTAGAAAAAAAATTTTGTCTTTAACATTTTTCTAATAGAAAGGATCATTATGTTACAGATATTTGAAGACAGTTACAGTATATTGAGATTCCAAACTATTCTAAAGTATCAATTATTATGAATACTCAAAACAATAATATTTTGACTCAAGAAGAACAAAGACTAGAAGCAGATCTTAACCATGAAGAATACTGGAGACGTTGGGGACCTTATTTGAGTGAGAGACAATGGGGAACAGTACGCGAAGACTATAGCGAAGATGGTTCCGCTTGGGATTATTTTTCCCACGAACAATCTCATTATCGTGCTTATAGATGGGGAGAAGATGGTATTTGTGGTATTTCGGATAATCATCAACGACTGTGTTTCGCGATCGCTCTCTGGAATGGGGAAGACTCTATGCTAAAGGAACGACTTTTTGGTTTAACAGGAAGTCAGGGAAATCATGGTGAAGATGTCAAAGAATATTATTTTTATTTAGATAATACTCCTAGTCATAGTTATATGAAGGCACTTTATAAATATCCGCAAAGTGCTTTTCCTTATGCTGAATTATTAACAGAAAATCAACAGCGCGATCGCCAATCTTTAGAATACGAATTACTCGAAACTGGAGTATTTGTCGAAAATCGTTATTTTGATGTTTTTGTTGAATATGCTAAAGCTACAGCAGAAGATATTCTGATTAAAATTACGGTAAATAATTTAGCTCCAGAAACTAAGACGTTACACTTATTACCCACTCTTTGGTTTAGAAATACTTGGTCTTGGAATGAAAATCCAAACAAACCTATCCTCAAAAAAATTAATCCTGGTCTCATCGAAGCAAACCATCCCACTTTAGGAAAAAGGTGGCTTTATTTTTCTGAAACTATGGAACTATTTTTTACCGAAAATGAAACAAATAAACAAAGGTTATCTGGAGAAAAAAATACATCTCCTTATGTCAAAGACGGCATCAATAATTATTTAGTAAACGGTCAAAAAGATGCCATTAATCCTAATATGCACGGCACAAAATTTGCACCACATTATATGCTCGAACTTGGAGCAGGTCAAACTAAAACTATTAAATTAAGACTTGCTAATTCTCCAGAAATTAGACAACCATTCGACATAGAATTTGACAATATTTTTCAAACTAGAATTGCAGAAGCAGATGAATTTTATCAGCGTCTTTCTCCCTGCAAAATGAAAGATGAATGGCGAAATATTCAGCGTCAAGCTTTTGCCGGATTATTATGGACAAAACAATATTATCATTATATTGTAGAAGATTGGCTCAAAGGCGATTCTACTCAACCAAAAGTATCAGAAAATAGGAAAAATATTAGAAATTATGGATGGGTTCATCTATTTAATGATGATATAATTTCCATGCCCGATAAATGGGAATATCCTTGGTATGCTGTTTGGGATTTAGCCTTTCATACCATACCCTTAGCAATAATTGACCCTAATTTTGCTAAACGTCAATTAGACTTAATTACTAGGGAATGGTATATGCACCCCAACGGTCAATTACCAGCTTATGAATGGAATTTTAGTGATGTAAATCCACCCGTTCATGCTTGGGGAACTTGGCGAGTTTATCAAATAGAAAAAGAAGTTTATGGTCGTCAGGATAGAAAGTTTCTCGAAAGAGTATTTCAAAAGCTTTTACTCAATTTTACTTGGTGGGTAAATCAGAAAGATGTTGAGGGGAATAATGTTTTTGAAGGAGGCTTTTTAGGATTAGATAATATTGGGGTATTTGATCGGAGTTCCGAACTACCAACTGGAGGGCATATTGAACAATCAGATGGTACGAGTTGGATGGCAATGTTCTGCTTAGATATGTTAAAAATTTCCCTCGAACTTGCCATAGAAAATGATGTTTATGAAGATATTGCTTGTAAGTTTTTTGAGCATTTTCTCTACATTGTAGATGCGATGAATCATTTAGGTTCGGATGGTACTCAACTTTGGGATGAAGCGGATAATTTTTATTATGATGTTTTGCATCAACCAGATAAAGAAGATGTACACCTAAAAGTTCGTTCTATAGTGGGATTAATTCCATTATTTGCCGTAGCAATTATTGACTCCGAAACTTTGCAAAAATTACCTAAATTCCAAAAACGAGTCAAGTGGTTTATGGCAAATAGAATTGACCTTAGTGCCAATATTGCTTGTATGGAAGCTTGCGGTATTGATTCCGAACGTTTACTCGCAATTGTTAGTCCTGAACGTCTGAAAATTATCCTGGAAAAAATGTTAGATGAAAATGAATTTTTCAGCGATTATGGTATTCGTTCTTTATCTCGTTTCCACGCCGAAAATCCCTATATTTTTCATGCTAATGGTGAGGAATATAGAGTTGATTATGAAGCTGCTGAATCTACAAGTGAAATGTTTGGTGGAAATTCTAATTGGCGCGGTCCAATATGGTTTCCAATTAATCATTTAATGATCGAATCTCTGCAAAGATTTCATAACTATTTAGGAGATGATTTCCGGGTAGAATGTCCGACAGGTTCAGGTCGAATGATGAATTTATGGGAAGTATCATTAGAAATTGAAGCGAGACTAATTAAAATTTTCCTCAAAGATGAAAATGGAAAACGTCCGGTTTATGGAGATACGGAAGTATTCAAAAATAACCCTAACTGGCAAGATTTAATTCTGTTTTATGAATATTTCCACGGTGATAATGGTGCCGGTTTAGGAGCAAGTCATCAGACTGGTTGGACTGGTTTGGTGGCAAAATTGATTCAGCAACGGAGTGAGTATAGTTGTGAAATTTAGTTTTGTGGGGGGGGTGATTTTTGTAGGAGTTTGGTTATTTCAGTAAAAGTTACCAGTTAAGAGTACCTTTTACTGAAGTAGGAGACTTGAAACCTGATTTTTGGGTCTCAGCAAACCTCTAATATTTAGGGTTTGCTGAAAAAGTCTTTTTACTCTTTGTAATAGTCTGTAGTTAGGAGAAAAGGAAGACCATCTTTTATCTAGGAATCATTATTGTAAAAGTTGTACCTTTCCCAACTGTTGAATCACAACTAATCATACCACCATGTTTTTCTGTGACTATTTGATGGGCTATCGCTAACCCTAAACCCGTCCCTTTCCCTACTTCTTTTGTCGTAAAGAAAGGATCGAAAAGTTGTTTTTGCGTTTTTTCACTCATGCCCACTCCATTGTCAGCGATGGTAATTTTAACTTGTTTTTCATCTGTTTCCGTACTAATGCGAAGAGTTAGATAATCTTGATGTTCACATTCTGACAAAGCATCAATGGCATTATTCAGTAGATTCAGAAACACTTGATTTAATTGTCCGGCATAACATTCCACTAACGGTAATTTTCCATAATCCTTCTCCACTTGAATTTCGGCTCGTTTTTCCTGTTTTTTCAACCTATTTTGTAAAATGCTTAAGGTACTTTCAATCCCTTCATGTAAATCTACTCGTTTGAATTCTGACTCATCGAGGCGTGCAAAAGTTCGTAGAGATGTGACGATATTTTTGATGCGTTCGCTCCCATTTTCCATAGACTTTAACAGTTTTTCAAAGTCAGAACGTAGGAATTCTAAATCCATGGACTCTATTGCCTCTTCAATTTCCTCGTGTGGCTGAGGATAGTGGTTTTGATAAAGGGCAAGTAATTCCAGCACTTCTTCCATATATGTGTTAGCATGAGCAATATTTCCATGAATAAAACTAACAGGATTGTTGATTTCGTGGGCAATCCCTGCTACCATTTGACCCAAACTAAACATTTTTTCGCTTTGAATCAATTGGATTTGGGTTTGTTGTAGTTCGTGGAGTTCTCGTTCCAGTTCCAGAGCTTTACGGGATTCTTGATAAAGGCGGGCATTTTCTAGGGTAATTGCCGCTTGGGCACAAAGTAAAGAGAGAACTTCCACCCGATATTCCGTAAAAGCACCCGTGGATTGATTGTTTTCTAGATAGAGAATGCCTCGGAGCTTACCCCGATCCTGCAATGGCAAACAAAGTAGAGAACAGGGTTGATGCTTTTGAATATAAGGCTCTCCTTGATATCGTGTTTCTTGGCGAGCATCGTCTAAAATTAGAGGAATTTGGGTGCGTTTGACTGTATTGACTATCTCCAAGGGAATTTGGTTGTTTTCCTCTACTTGGAGCGAGTCTTTTTGGTGAATTTGTCCGTTGATGATTTGTGCTTCTAATCTTAAGGAGCCATCGTTAAATAGCATCAAAGCAGCAGTTTCGGCTCCAGCATTTTCTAAAATAATCTGCATTAAGTTAGCAATGAGGCGCTCGGTTTCAATGTCTCGCGATAAGGCGCGAGTGGCTTTCATTAAAGTTGCGAAATCTAAGATTCCAACTCCATCAGTAATGTTGGTGGTGTTCGTGTTAAAATTGCCAAAGGTACTCTTTGCGATCAATTCTGTGGTGGAACGCTGGAGAATAGGGGTTAACAGTTGCCGATGGCGTTGTTCTAAGTCCTGGGTTTTGGCTTTGGCTCCCCACTGAGCGTAACAATAATAGGCTTCTTGCATATAAAGTGCTGCAAGTTTTTCTTTAGCCCAGTCGAGATAAAATTTAGCTGCAAGTTCGTTAGATAAAGCTTCTTCTTGGATGTATTGGTTTTCTTTGGCTCCCGAAATTGCGCGATCGTATAACTCTATTGCTTCCTCTCGATGACTCAGAACTCTGGCTTTTTCCGCAGCCACCAAATCTAGTTTATGCTGAAAATTTTCCGGGGCGTGGGTTGCCCATAATTCTAGGCGTTGTTGATGAGTTTCCACCTCGTCTAAGATTTGAGTTTGTCTTTCCAGCTCGGCAGTAGGGTAAAGAGCTAATAATACTAATGCCCGATACAGGCAAATCTGAGTAATCGGTAACATTCCCTCTCCACCTTTTTCGTAATTAATCGCCGACTCGGAATGAATCAGGGCTTCTTCGTAATCGTGAAACAAATAATTGAGAATAGTTTTAGTGGTATAGACAAAGAACAAGGAAGTAATTGCTCCAGTCTCTTGAAGTTTGGGGATTTGTGCAGATTCGTCAAACCTTTCTCCTACAAGCTGTTTTGGCTCAACAGCCAGATCCATTAAATTGTCAACGAACTGTGCCCAGATCGCGGCAACAAAGTATTGAAATTCTTGCTTGAGACTTTCGATAAGCTCAATGTAGTAGGTTTGTTTTTGATGAATAACGGTTAGGCATTCGCCGATTAAGAACAGATTGTCGCAATAGTTAATCGCAGAATAACAAGCAAACTCAATGTCACCATTTTCTAAGCCCGTTAATACGTTATCTGCCAGACATTCAACGCGATCGCGTGCTGGCTCTTTCCAGTTGCGAATAAATGTATAGAAGAGTTGATTCACCTTGCAAGTCAGCTCGGCATCTTGATACCGATCGAGGGTATGCAGTGCCAGTTGCCCAAAGCGGTAGCCCAATTCAATATCCGTCATCGTGGCACAGAGCAACATCCCATAAAGAGAATAGGCAAATGCTGCTGTTGGTGAGTTACCATAGCTTACAGACAGGTTAAGCATCGTTAAAATTATCGACGGTAACAACTGGGGATTGGCAATAAAGGCAGGTGCCCATAATTTACTGAGAATACTTAAAGCTGCAATAATTTTGGGATTGGTAATTGCCGGTAGATTGTAGAGGCGATCGATATCGATATCTGGTAAGGGAGCATCGTCAAGGGAAACATCGAGCAAACTCAAGATTTCTAAACCTACATCCAAAGCCATCGGACACTGACTTTCTGCCACTGACAGTGAAACCCTTATTTCGTAGGCTTTAACCTGATCTAAGATATTTTGAGCATTATCAATAACTGTTTGTGTCTGTTGCTGTGATGCCTCATACTCGCCGTTGAGATAGCTTACTTCAGCGAGTAAATTATGTAATTGCAGCATCAATCCATAATGAGTTTGCCATGGTTCAGTAGAAATAACCTCAGTCTGCAGCAGTTCAATTGCTATATTTAAGTAGCTGGCAGCAGCATTGTAGGCAGCAGAAGATTTGGCTTTCCGTGCAGCCACTAAATTCAGTTGTGCCAGCTCTTCTTGTTCCCTCGGTTGCTTGATTAGGGAAATCCCCATATTCAACTGATTGACAATTTTGAAGAGATTTTTTTCCTGTTCCCCTGGAGATATTGTCTGCAATAACAAACGCCCAATGTTTAGGTGGGTCATTTGCTTGCGACCTTTCTGAATTAAAGAATAGGCAGCCTGTTGAACGCGATCGTGCAAAAAGTGATAAATCACTGAAATACTCTGACTTTGACCTTCATCTTCCATCCCTTGGAAAAACTTGTAGGCTTCGCTCTGGGGTAAAATCAGACGACTTTGCAGGGCGCTCCAAAGATTAGCTGCTATTTCTTCGCTAGGAGCTTCACAGATAATGGCTAAAGTCTCTAAATCAAATTGATTACCAATACAAGCAGCCAATTTCAAGACTTCCTGGGTGGCATCGGGTAACTTGTGCAGTCGTCCCGCCATAAATTCCACCACATCATCGGTGAGAGCTGCTTCTCTAACCTGCACCAAATCACATTCCCAATATCCTAAATTTTGATTAAAAGTGATTAACTCATCCTGATATAATCCTTTTAAAAACTGAGTTGTAAAGAAGGGATTGCCTTTCGTCTTTTGATAGACTAAATCGGTTAAAGGTGTGGCTAATTCTACCGAACAACTGAGAGTTTCCGCCACCAATTGATTGATATGATCCACAGATAAGGGAGTGAGAGTAATAGTCGAAATCGTAGCGTTTTGTTTCTCTAATTCCGCCAAGGTTAACATCAATGGATGTCCGGGGAAAACTTCGTTATCTCTATATGCTCCCAACAGCAGCAAATATCCTCTCCGAGTTCCTCCCATCAACACTTTCAGCAAGTTTAACGATGCTGAGTCCGCCCATTGCAAGTCATCTAGAAACAGGGTTAAGGGATGCTCAATTGTTGTGAAAACGGTGATAAATTTCTCAAACAAAAGGTTAAAGCGGTTTTGGGCAGCATTGCCAGAAAGTTCAGGGACACTTGGCTGTTGTCCAATGATGTGTTGGAGTTCGGGAATAACATCAATAAGAACTTGTCCATTTTCTCCCACTGCTTCTAGGATTTTTCCTTTCCAGTTGGCTAATTCAACATCAGATTCTCCGAGTAATTGCACCATTAAATCTCGGAAGGCGATGACGAAGGCAGAAAAGGGTATGTTGCGATTGAATTGGTCAAATTTTCCGGCGATAAAGTATCCTTTTTGTCTGGTGATTGGTTTGTGTACTTCATTCACTACTGCGGTTTTCCCTATACCCGAATATCCCGCTACCAGAATCATTTCTGTTTGTCCTGATGCCACTAGCTCGAAAGCATCAAGAAGAGTTTGGACTTCTTTTTCCCTTCCATACAGTTTCTCTGGAATCAGGAAGCGATCGCTCCGATCTTGCTCTCCCAAGACAAACGGCTCAATTTTTCCCGTTTCTTCATATTCAACCCGACATTTTTCCAAGTCGTGCTTGAGTCCAAGGGCGCTCTGATAGCGTTGTTCAGCATTTTTCGCCATCAATTTCATCACAATATCGGCTAAGAGTTTGGGGACTTGGACATCAGAAATCAGAGTCGGGGTTTTAGCAATGTGTGCGTGAACCAGTTCCAGAGGATCTTCACTTTCAAAGGGCAGTTTTCCTGTCAAGATTTCGTAAAAGGTTACTCCTAGAGAATAAAAATCACTCCGATAGTCTATGCCTCTATTCATCCTTCCGGTTTGTTCTGGAGACAGATAAACTAGAGTTCCTTCTAGGACATTGGGAGTTTGCAAACTTGTTCGTTCTTTCGGCAGTAACGATGAGATACTAAAATCTATTAATTTTACTTCTTGTGTTTCTTGATGTATTAATATATTTGCTGGTTTGATATCTTTATGGATAATATAATTTTGATGCAGATGGTGCAGAATATCTGCTATAGGTAGAGCAATTTCCCAAAATTGTTCTATTGACATAGAGAATTGGCGCTGATATTCGGCTAGGGAGATAGCTCCTATATCTTCCATGATTAGAGCATAGCCATTTTTGTAACGCAAGAGCGAGTATGGTTTGACAATACCAGGAATGTCTAGATTTTTGGTAATGGCGTATTGATTTCTAAATTGGACTAATTCGCTGAAGGATGGATATTCCTGAGCCATTAGTTTGATAATTATCGGTTGCCCACTCTCAAGATTTAGACCCCGATAGACCAGAGTCCGTTCGCTTTTGTGGATGAGTTCATGGGCTTGATAATTGGCGATTTTTATGGTTTTTGTCTCAGTCATTGGTGGGGTTTTTCCTTGAGTCTAATTTTTCTGATATTTATGCCTAGTTTACTTTATTCCTTGCCGAAACTCCAAACTCTTACAAATATTTACAGTTGTTTTTTTGAATCATTAGTGTTACCAGAATACTGACTTGGTAGTTGTTGCTAAAATTTCAAGCCAAATTTTATATAGGAATCACAATGGTAAAAATTGTACCTTGCCCAACTGTTGAATTACAGCTAATCTTACCACCGTGTTTTTCTGTAACTATTTGATGAGCGATCGCCATGCCTAAACCTGTTCCTTTACCCACTCCTTTGGTGGTATATCCTTGATGGAAAATCCGTGCTTTTACTTCTTCTGGCATTCCCGTTCCATTGTCCGCAATTTGGACGATAACCCTCTTTTTGTCTTCGCTTAATTCTGTGACAATGGTAATCTGATTTGGTTGTTTTTCTATTTGTTTAAAAGTTTTCTCCCCATTGCTTTCATCTAAAGCATCTATGGCATTTGCTAATAAATTCATAAACACTTGATTTAGTTGTCCTGGATAACATTTGACTTCTGGAATATCCCCATATTTTTTAATGATTTCAATGGCTGGTCTTTTCTCGTTTGCTTTGAGGCGGTATTTTAAGATTAATAAGGTGCTATCTATTCCGTCGTGTAGATTAAACTCGGTTTTGCTGACAGTATCTGTGCGGGAAAATGT